>DASTGW010000192.1:0-8972 GCA_035718705.1 Terriglobales bacterium
GATTCGCGCAGCTTCTTCACCACCCCGACATACGCTTCCGCCATCCCGTTCTCCAGCGCCAGGAAGAGCGATCCCGTCGCAGCCCGCCCCCAAACGCTATAGCTAAGCCCATTCTCTCGCGCCAGTCGATCCACACTCTCCAGCGCCGCGCCCACCGACTCCGCCGGCATGCTCAGCTTTACCTTGACCGGAGAGTTCTCGCCGAGCATATCCACATCGCTCCAGAATTTTTGCTCTTCCGCGCCATCGAGCGCCCGGGTCACTGCCGACCCAAGCTCACTCGCGTACCTCGCCAGCACCCGATCGCTTCCGCCCGCTCGCACGGCTATCGACCAACTCCCTGACCCTGCTCCAGGCGAAAGTAGCTCGACGCACAGCGGCGCCAGCGGCGAGTTCACCACCGCATCGCGAAACCGAATCGCCTCTGCGGATGTCGCAAACTCCCCAACAAAGGTCCTGGTCTGCCGTGGCATCGGAAACAGCTTGAAGCTTGCCGACGTAATCACGCCCAGAGTCCCGTAGCTGCCGATCATGAGTTTCATCAGGTCGAAGCCGGCAACGTTCTTCACCACTCGCCCGCCGCCCTTGCCTCTTACCCCATCAGCCGTCACAAATCGAACCCCGATGCAGAACTCCCGCAATCCCCCGAAGAAGTGCTTCATCGGACCATGGGCCGCCACCGCCATCGCACCGCCCACAGTTACCCGATCGCTATGCGCCAGGTCGACTGGAAACATCTGTCCCTGGTCCCGCAACAGCGCCTGCAAATCGTGGATCGTGAACCCCGCGCCAACGCCGATCGTCAGATCACCCGGATCATAATGTTCAATCTCGACCAGCCTCTCCGTCCGCAGCAAGATGTCCACTTGCGACGGCGCGTATCCGATCTCCTGATGCACCATCCCACCAGTCGGCACCACAACCAAGTCGCGCTCGTACGCGTACCGCAGCACCGCCGCAATTTCATCCGCATTCCCCGGCGAAACGGAAATCGCTGCCACAACTCCATCGACCGCCAACGCCCCCAGCGCCGATCGGGACTCCACCACATGCTGTTCACCAATGATCGCCGCCAGTTCCGTCATCCGTGCCGATGCCGCTATCGTACTCATCGCGCAGCCTCCGCCACGGCAGGTTCAGGCTTCACGCTTGAAACCACACCCTCGCGGCACCCGCGCGTAATCGGGAACACCTTCTCCGGATTCATCAAGCCTTCCGCGTTGAACGCATCATGCAGCCGCTTCATGATCTCCAGGTCCATCTCCGAAAACAGCAACGGCATCAGGTGACTCTTCTCCTGGCCCACACCGTGCTCGCCCGTGATGGTTCCCCCCAGCTTCGCGCACTGCGCACAGATTTCCGCGCCAGCTTCATGTGTGCGCTTGACCTCTACAGGGTCGCGCAGATCGAACATGATCGCCGGATGCAGGTTCCCATCCCCGGCATGGAAGATGTTCGCAATCCGCTGCTGCCGCCGCTCGCTAACGCCAGCGATGAATCGCAGGATTTCGGCAATCTTCGTCCTAGGCACTACCACGTCTTGCGAGTAGTAAGCCGGAGTCAATCGCCCAAGCGACGCGAACGCTGTCTTGCGTCCCTTCCACAGCAGCGCACGTTCAGCATCGTCTTTCGCGCGACGAACCTCTCGCGCGTTGTTGCGCGTGCAGACCTTCTTTACCGCTTCCGCCTGCTCTTCCACCGCTTCGCGAATTCCTTCCAACTCGATCAGCAACACCGCCGCCGAGTCATACGGATAACCCGCGTGCGTCGCATCCTCCACCGCCCGGAGCGTCAGCCCGTCCAACATCTCCAGCGCCGCCGGCGTAATGCCTTCTGCCGTGATCGCGGTGACCGTATTCGCGGCGTCGTCGATCGTGTTGTAGATCGCTAGCAGTGTCGTCACCGCCTCTGGTAACCGGGTCAGCTTCACCGTAATCTTGGTTACGATTCCGAGCAGCCCCTCCGATCCGGTGAAGAAGCCGGCCATGTCATAGCCCGCACTCTCCGCGGCTTTTCCGCCCAACTGAATCGCCTCGCCGGTCGGAAGCACCACTTCCAGTCCAGTGACGTGATTCACCGTGACACCCTGCGCCAGCGTATGCGGTCCGCCCGAGTTCTCGGCGACATTGCCTCCGATCGTCGACGCCCGCTGGCTCGACGGATCCGGCGCGAAGTACAACCCATGCTTCGCGATCGCCAGCGACAATTCCGCATTCACTAATCCTGGCTGAACTATTGCTCGTCGGTTCGCCACATCAACTTCCAGAATCCTTGACATGCGCGAGAAGGTGATCACGATGCCGCCCGTCCGCGGAACCGATCCTCCACTCAAGCCCGTTCCTGATCCTCGAGGCACAATAGGAATCTTGTATTTGCGCGCGACCTGGACCACCGCCACCACGTGCTCCGTCGACCGAGGCAGAACCACAATGTCCGGACGTCCTTTCGCGAGGGAAGCGTCGTATTCATAGACCATCAGGTCTTCGGCGCGGTCGAGCACGCCGTCCGGTCCGAGGGCATTTTTGAGTTCTTTAATGGCTGCGCGCAGTGACATGGTGGGTTGACCGATTCTAGAACAGTTCGCGCAGCTCTGTCCCATCGAGAGGACACACTCGCCGTCTTTCGCTTAAAGGAATTTCAAATGCTAAGTATCCACGCCTCAAGCCGTCCTCAAACTGAATTCCCGAACCCAAACGAATTTCGCTGCCGCTTATGTCTTCTGGTTAACCACCAGGGTTAGTACCACGTGAGAATTTACGCTTGTCCGGAACTGCGGCTACCATCCGGCACATACTTTAGATTGCTGATTTGAGGTCTGCCCGACGCCCGGGGCCGGCTTCGGATTGGGAGGACCTGTGAAAGCAGTACGTGTTATCGCAATTATCGCGTTGCTGTTCGGAACGGCGGCCTTGGCATCGGCCGACGTTACCTGGACTCTTCAGAATGTTCAGTTTTACCGGAACCCTGGTCAGTTCCAGGTCTTCTGGGGCACAGCCACGGGCAGCTTCACCACCAATTCCACCGTCACTGGCGTCACCGCCTGGGACATCAACGTCAGGGGTTCTCCGGGAGGCGCAGCGGACTTTCACTACACCAGTTCCCCTTCCAACAGCTTCGTAGTTTTCGTTAACAACCAGCAGGTGGACTTCTTTCACGGCCCGCAGTTTCTGAATCTGGGGTTTGCTGCGCCGCTAACAAATGGGGGCGGAAACATCAATCTCAAGTACGACGCCAGCACTCTTGATTGCGATGGCTGTGGCGTTGCCACCAGCGGCTACGTGACCTCTGAGTCTGTATCGCAGGTTCCGGAGCCTGGCAGTCTGATGCTGTTGGGATCCGGTCTGGCCGGTCTGGCGGGAATGATCCGCAGAAAACTCGCGTAATTGAACTCAATGGCCGAACGCCCCGTCCCTCGCAGGACGGGGCATTTTCTTTAGCTAGCCTGATTGATATACGCTCTCATCGCCTGCACTTCACCTTCTTTGGCAGTCAAATCGTGCAGGATCAAATCGCGTAAAGAAATCAAGCCTCTTAGCTTCTTGCCCTCGCACACCGGAAGATGTCGAAAGCTGTTTTCGCGCATCAGGCGGATGCAGTCGATGATCTTTTCGTTGGGAGAAACTACTACTGGATCAGCCGTCATCACGTCGCGGACTCGGAGCTGAAGCGGATCCTGCCCCGGGGCCACCACGCGTTTCATCAGGTCTCGTTCTGAAAATATTCCGATCAGTTGATCATCCGCGATCACTGCTACGGCACCAATATTGCGCGCCACCATGTACCGCACTGTGTCGAGCACCGAACGTCCGGCGTCCACATAGAAAGGTTCCCTGTTCTTCACCAAGTCGAAGATTTGTTCCATAGTGTCCCTCGAGTTTTCCTGGTGTACGGGCCTGCCTGAATAAATGGATGTTCAGGGGCGGTGAGTATATGCCCGCAAGCAAAAAAGGGGAAGTCCGGCTACTCGAAAAATACGAAGTACGAAGAGTTCCAAAGCCCGGTCGGTATGCTGCCTCGCGGCTGTGCGGTAAAGATCACGTTGTAGTCGTCGGTTACGGTCAGATTTTCGAGCAACGATCCATGTTTCCCCGGTCTTACCAGCGCCAGGTATCGCAGGAACCCGTAAACGTCTTCGCTTTCAAGTTTTTGGTCCCCCACGAACGAGAGCTCCGTGTTTTCTCCAGCGAAGTGCCACCCAATCGATGCTGCCAGCGCCACATATCGCTCGTAGTTCTCCGAACTTACTTGCCCCACAGCCGGATTATCGAAAACGATCCGCAGCTTCTGTTCGTCTTCCCGCGTGAACTCACGTACCTTCAGAGCTCCGGTCTTCGCCGTGGCCTTCCAGTCCACATGCCGCGCGGAGTCTTCCGGCAGATATTCGCGGATGCGATACAGATCGTAACCACGTCCCGCAACAAACGACTCAAACTCCCCGGTGATCATCGGCAGGATGTGGAACAACTCATCCGTAGGCTGCACTGTCGGATAAACGATGACCTCGCGTGAGAGCGGCACTCGCCTTGTTTTCGTCAGGAAAGAGAACGGAAATCGCGTCGAGACTCCGAATCCGTCCTGTACGAACAATCCGCGCTGCGGAAAACTGAGTTCCACCTCAGCGCTTACCGATGTGTCCGCAGGAACGTAAGGGAAGTACACGGCGTCTTTCAGAATGTCGGCTCTCACCGCAGGGACCGTCACCCGGCTCAGGTAGAGATCGGGCAGGTGCAACCACTGCTTTTCAGGAGGCGCTTTCGGCGGCCACTTGAAGACCGAACGGTGCAGTACCCATTTGGCCTTGGCGTCTTTCACCTTCGGAGGCACTACGCTTACCGAAAATGCCGGAAGCCATCGCGATCCGTTCCTCAGACCTACTCTTCCGAGCAGACTGTCATTTGCAAAAACATGCGGCGGAAGGCTCACCTCAGCTTCCAGGTTTCGCAGCATCGTTGCCGATGCCAGGCCCGAGACGACAATGGCCGCCAGCAGGGCCGAGACAATAATGAACAACAGGTTGTTGCCCGTGTTCAGTGCTGCGATCCCGACCAGCAGTACCAGCACCATGTACACGATGCCTTCGCGCGTGACGTCATAATCCAGCGCGTCCCGTACGCGCGACACCACCACGCGCTTTGCCAGGTAGGGGACTGTCGTCAGTCCTACCCACCCCGCCAGGAACAGCGCCAGCGAGGCAAACACACCCGTGATAATCACGTTCCCCACGGTCGCGTAGATGCTCGAAAACAATGCGCACGCAAAGGCGAGCGCCAGCCCCAGCAGCGCGCCGAAGAAGCGTATCCAGGCCTCGCGGTCGAGGCTCGAACTCACGGATTGAAGGATTTTTTTCACCCGATCCGGCAATTATCGGGCAATCGCCCAGCCTTGCGAAAGTACCCGAAGGTCAGGGAAGGAAGTTTGGAGCGGGTTAATGCCCGCTCCGAAAGGGTTATTTCCGGCCCAGGATCAACTGGTGTTCGGTCGGAAGCAGCGGATAGGACTGCTGCGGCTGTAACCCTGCCTTAGAAAGCATGTTCTGGAGCTCCTTCAACGTATACGCGTCTCCAGCGGGTGTGCCCGCCAGCATCGTCAATGCGAACGCTGCTGAGGTTGGCGGTGACACCCGGTCGTCGTTCGGAACGAATTCGATGATGGCGACCGCTCCACCCGGACGAAGCGCCAAGGCGCATTTGCTCAGGAACTTCACGCACGTAGCTTCGTCGAAATGGTGCAGGAAGTTCGGCACCAGGATCAGGTCGTAATCGGTGCCGAAGTCCTGCTCGAAAGCGTCGCCTGCGATCGTCGAATATCTGTCGCCCACTCCGAAGCGCTTTGCGTTTTCAACTGTCAACTGCAGCACGTTCTTCCAGTCCAGTCCCACAATGTGCGCTCGTGGATGCCGTTGCGCAAAGGCGATCCCGAAAATCCCGTGCGACGCCGCGATGTCCAGCACCTTAGAATCGCGATCGTCTGGCAGCCTCACCTGCGCCGCCGCTCCCTGCGCCATCGGGTACATCATCGGCATCATGGAATGTGCGAACGCAACCCACATCGGGTTCTCTGGCTCAACACTATGGTGCTCCAGCGCCGACCCTCCTTTGCGAACCGACTCCGTCAGCACGTCGAACGCTCCTTTGGTTCGCGAATTCAACAGGAACTCGATTGATCCGCCCAGGTAAGTTTGTGATTTGCGGTCTAAGAACGTTGCCGCATCAGCGCTGAGCGTGTAACGGCCATCCTGTTTGGAAAGAAAGTTCTGAACACTTAGGAAATCGCACAGAATCCGAACGCCTCGTTCTGCGGACTTCGTACGCTCAGCTATCTTTGGCGCAGTAGCGGCGCCTTCAGCGATGGCTGTGAAGATATCCAATTCGATTGCAGCTTTAAGAGCAGCCGTTTGCTGGTAGCCGTTCAAGGCTCCAAATATGCGCATGGGCGAAGGCATCTGCTTTTCAGCAGCAGTGGACATGAATATCTCCTGGGAAATTTACTTGGCGAGCCGAGCTCACCCCACGGTCCTCATTTTAGTTCACCTCCGTGGTTCTGGTACGAGCATCTAACTGCTGACCTGACCATGCGCGGAAACGTCACATTTCTGATTCTGATCGGCATCGCTGCGCTGATCACCGCCCTCTTTCTCTTGCCTTACCTCCGCGACATCGGTCACCCCGGAATTGCGGTCGTCATCTTCGTCTTCCTTGGAGTACTCGTCTTTTATGGCAGGCAAAATCCAGCGCCAAAACCCAAATCGAGACCCTGAAGCCCTGAAAGTCGGCAGAATACTTCCCGATATTTGGCATGTTGCACCACCCCGATTGCTATCCTGAATACATAAAGTGGTGAAGACACTAAATGCGCCTCACCACCCTTTGTCCTTTGACAACTCGCAATTACACACACGATCGTCATGACGAGCGAAGCGAGGCATCACCGCCCTCTGTAACTGGCCGAGAGACCTGGTGTCTTTTCCTAAAGTCTCTGGAATCTATAGCTTAAATACTAAGTCTTTGGTCATTGGTTCGAGAGGACCGGTAGGGGCAAAACGAAAACCAGAGCTGACTTAGCTGAACAGGTCCAGTTGTTTCTTGCGTTCACGCTCTTGACTGCTAGGTGGCTTGTCATCGAAAACGCTGCGCCCGTCGAGCGACGCCGAGATTCTGTTCTCGTGTGCGACTGTCTCTTTCAGGTCCGCACGCGGGTCGTGTTTCTTCTCAATGTTGCGGACGAACTTGTCCAGTCGTTTGAACCCGTCCATCTTCTCGGGATCGCCGAGCTTGGCACTCTCCAGCGCCCGTCGCAAAACAGAGATCGATTCATCGTACGTCTTCAGCGGCACGGGAAATGGGTGACGGTCCTTGCCGCCCAGCGCAAAAGAAAATCGCGCAGGATCGTTGAATCGACTCGGCGCACCATGCACGACCTCGGCGATCAGTGCCAATGACTGCAGCGTCCGCGGCCCGAGATTCTCAACCAGCAGCAGAGAAGCAAAGTCGCGAAGGTCTCTCTCGTAGGCAACGGCCAGCACCGCGCCGAGTCGCTTGAGATCGACATCCGGCTCGCGTACATCATGATGTCTCGGCAGCGTCATGTGTCGCGCTTCATTTAGCACCAGTTCGGGCTTCTCGTGAACAGTCTCAAGCATCGCGGAGCGTGCTGTCTCGGCTCGATGGTCCACAAGGTTCATGATCGTGCCCTGGTTCTCCCCCACGATCGCCGTATGCGGTTCGTCGGTGAAGTCACGAACAGTGGCTGAATGCCAGTGATAGCGGCGCGCCATCGAGGTCGAGTCGTTCATGCCCTGCTGAACCACGGCCCACTCGCCCTGCTTCGTCAGAATGAACGAGTGCAGATAAAGCTGGAATCCATCGGCAATCGCGTTGTTATCGACCTTGGCTGTAAGGCGACTCGCACGCACCAATTCGTCGCCTGGAAGCCCAAGTCGCGAAGAAATGTCGAGAAGCTCCGCCGGTGTTTTGCGCGAGTGCTTGCCGCGTCCGCCGCAGATGTAGATCCCGAGTTCATGCGAGCGCGAATTGAGCCCTCGTTTCAGTGCACCGAGGACGGAAGTCGTAATTCCTGACGAGTGCCAGTCCATCCCCATCACCGAGCCGAGCGCCTGGAACCAGAACGGATCGCTCAGCCGCGTCAGGAACTCCGAGGGCCCGTAATGGTAAAGAACGCTTTCGCTGATCGCCGTCCCGAGCTTCGTCATCCTCTCGGCCAGCCAGGCAGGCACACGTCCGCCATGGAGTGGCAGATCGGCTGATCCGGAACGCTTCATCGGTACTTCCATTGTAGCCCCGGGATTTGGCCCGTCCGAAGCGACGATTTTCGAGGAAGGGAGTCTCTGTGCAGAGCGCACCTTGATCGCAGCGACAAGTCAAATCGACAATTTTCTGATTAGTTAATAGAAACGTGTGCGCATGCAGATAAGCGGACGGCCCACCGGACGCAATGCGCATCTCTTAACGCACAACCGAAAATTTAAGGAGTTTGCATGGAAACTAAAACTGCCGGCCAAGTTGAAGACCGCTACACCGGAGCGATTGAAAGTCAGACTTCGAAGCTGCCTTCTTCGATCTTCCTGGGATTGGCGATCGGCTCAATGGCCGCGTCCGCGATCCTGAAGATCACGGGAAAAGATGATTGGGCATTATTCGTCGGACAATGGGCAGCACCATTTCTGATCATCGGCAATTACAACAAGATGGTGAAGCAACACGGCTCGGACGCGCGCACCCGCTGGGCAGCATAGAATCCGATCTTGGAACACAGGCACTCCGCAAGGAGTGCCTTTTTTACTTTAAAGCACAAAAAAGGGGCGGCTCGAAAGCCGCCCCGAGCAGTGGAGGGTAGATTCTAGAATGTGTACTTCAACCAAACCGTGATGTTACGAGCTCCGCTCCGAGTACGTTCGATGTCGTTGAACGTAGCCGAACCAAGGTTCGCATCCAAATTACGTACGCCGAGGTTGG
>DASTGW010000193.1:0-2447 GCA_035718705.1 Terriglobales bacterium
TCGCCAGAGCAGTTTGCGTCCGAGCTATTCGGCGCGGTCGTATTCCAGCTATTCCAACCGGTCGTATTCTGGAGCAAGCAGCTATCGGTCGATGGGCCACTCGGCGCACTATTCGCAGGCGCCGTCGAACTCGAGTGGGCGTTCTTATTCGGCTTCACGCGGGCCGTCGTCTTCGGGAAGTCATCGTGGACGGTAAGTAAAACTGTCCGGTCGTCTGGTCACGCCTTCCAATCACACGCTCCCATATAGAATGGATGCGTGTCTGAAGCAACAGCCAAAATTCGACTCACGGAACAGGTCAAAGCGGCGGGTTGAGCGAGCAAGCTGAGTCCGGCGGTGCTGGACGCGGTGCTTGGGAAATTAGCCCGGCAACATGACCCGAACGTTCTGGTCGGCTTCGATACAGCCGACGACGCCGGCGTGTATCAACTCACGCCTGAGCAGGCGCTCGTCCAGACCGTCGACTTTTTCACGCCAATCGTCGATGACCCGTACACCTTCGGGCAGATCGCCGCGACGAATTCGCTTAGCGACGTGTACGCGATGGGCGGTAAGCCACTCACGGCCCTCGCGATGGTCTGCTTTCCCGAGAAGGGCGACTTCAACGTGCTGGAGCGCATTCTCGCCGGGGGTTTGTCAAAGATGGTTGAGGCGGGATGTACGGTCGTCGGCGGACACTCGATTCGCGATCCTGAAATCAAGTTTGGCTACTCGGTGACAGGAACGGTGCACCCGAAGCGAGTGCTGGCGAACGTTGGTGCAAAGCCGGGCGACAAGCTGATCTTCACGAAGGCAATTGGTACTGGAGTGATCTCGACGGCGATTAAACGTGGACAGGCGAAGCAGGAGTGGATTGAAGCGGCAACGGCTTCGATGACGACGCTGAACAAACGTGCGGCCGAGGTGATGACGGGCGGTTCCTTTGGCGTTCATGCGATGACTGACATCACAGGCTTTGGGCTGATCGGCCATGCGCGCGAAATGGCGTTGGGGTCCAAAATTTCGCTGCGGATCTTCGCTTCGAAGGTGCCGCTGCTTGGAGGCGCGCTCGAATGCGTTCACGCAGGGTTTGTTCCGGGTGGGCTGAAAGCGAATCGTGACTTCGCCGAGTGCCTGGTGGGTTATGAAGCTGGAGTACCGGAAGAGATTTCTACACTGCTATTCGACCCGCAAACTGCAGGGGGCTTGCTGATTTCGATCGCAGCCGGAGAATCGGATGGCTTGATGAAGGCGCTGCGTGCTGCGCAGGTTCCTGCGGTGGTGATTGGGGAAGTCGTCGAAGCTCGAAAGCCGACCATCGAAGTGTGCCGCTGAACGAATCAGTGCCCGCATCCCGAAGCATCTAGTGATTCGCTATGAGAAGGTACATCGCAATTACCGTGGTTTTGTGGTCGCTTTTCGTGCTGGGGCAACCGGCCTCGGACGAAGTAGCGGTACGGACAACGCTAGATCGCTTTCTTGTTGCCTTCGAGAACCTGCAATGGGACGCGTTCCGCAACTCATTTGCAGACGATGCGACTGTGTTTTACCCGCGCGCTATGGCTCAGCGAGCTGAGGGAAGAGGGCAATTCGAGGCCGGTTTCAAGAAGGTCTTTGAACAAATTCGCGGCAATCAGACGAAGCCGCCGTACATGCGCGTCGAACCGAGAGATCTACAGGTACAGACGTTAGGTGAGGTCGCGATCATCACGTTTCATCTCGATGATCGACCAGGATTTCTCAATCGACGGACGCTCGTGATGAAGAAGTTTGGAAGTGAGTGGAAGATCGTGCACCTGCATGCGTCGGAAGTGGAGATGCACGCCGCTCAGCCTACCTCAACTAAGCCATAACGGCGCTGCCAACTCGCGCGCAGGTGAACCATGGTGCGGCTCTTGTCTTCGGCGGGAAGTTCCATTTTGCCGTCGAGCAGGGCGCAGGCTTCTTTCTTCGCGAGTTCGAGAAGGTCGCGATCGCGAAGCAGATTGGCGACACGGAAGCTGGGCATGCCGGCCTGGCGGGTACCAAAGAATTCACCCGGGCCGCGGAGTTGCAGGTCCATCTCGGCGATTTCGAAACCGTCGGTGGTTTCGACCATCTTGTTGAGGCGCTGTTCGCCTTCGTCGGTGATCTTGCCGCTGGTCATCAGAATACAAAACGATTTTGCGGCGCCGCGGCCGATGCGCCCGCGAAGCTGGTGAAGTTGGGAAAGGCCAAAGCGCTCGGCGTGTTCGATGACCATGACGGATGCGTTGGGGACGTCGACGCCGACTTCGATGACGGTGGTGGCGACGAGTACCTGGAGTGAGCCGTCTTTGAACTGCTTCATCACGAGATCTTTTTCGTCGGCCGACATGCGCCCGTGAAGGAGGCCGATCTTGAGGTCAGGCAGGATCTTCTTGCGAATGTCGTTGTACATCTTTACGGCGGCCTTGAGCTCACTCTCTTCGTTCTCTTCAATCACAGGG
>DASTGW010000194.1:0-2021 GCA_035718705.1 Terriglobales bacterium
GAACGGATGAATTTCGGGTCGTGCTTTCCCGAGTCTCAGAAGCGAGACCAGGGGCAACCACGACTTGTGGTGAGTTGAGAGCGCGGTGAATTTAGGTTCGTGCCATCCCACTCATCAGCGAATCCGAAGTTTCGGATTCAATGATGAATGGGGCACCCAATCTTTGTGGTGAATTGAGAGCGAATGAATTTGGGTTCGTGATATTCCCGATTTTTGTTTTCATGCGGATCTTTACTTTATCTCCATTTGAGGGCGGGTAAGATTGTTGAACCTTGTCGTGATCGATGGAGGAAAAGATACGATGACCTTCCCCGGCCTCTCACCACAGGACGAAAATTTTCTTCGCCGCGCGATCGAACTGGCACGCCGGGCGCGGGATGATGGACGGCATCCGTTTGGCGCATTGATTGTGGACGAGCGCGGACGGGTGGTGGTTGAAGCATTGAATAACGCGGTGCGTCCGGCAGGCGATCCGACGCAACATGCGGAGCTGAGCGCGTGTGCTGCGGCTTCAGAATTGCTGGGCGAAGAGGAACTGGCCACGTGCACGCTCTATACCAGCACGGAACCGTGTGCAATGTGCGCCGGAGCCATTTACTGGACGGGGATCGGGCGCGTGGTGTTCGCTCTCTCGGAGAAGAATTTTTATCGCTACACCGGAACGCATGCGGAGAATCCAACGCTCAATTTGCCGTGCCGCGAAGTTTTTGCGCGCGGTCACCGGCCAACGCTGGTTACGGGGCCGTACCTGGAAGACGAGGCTGCAAAGGTACACGAAGGGTTCTGGATGTAGATTTTTCATTCGCCATTATGCGCAAAGGCCGCTCCGGATGGGAGCGGCCTTTGCTTGTGCGAAAGAACCAAGGTACGGGAGCTTGTTTCGATCAGTCTTGTTGTTAGTCGCCGGCTACCAGTTCATTCTCTTGATTTCTGTTGACCGGGCTGGCGGCGTTGTTTGATGCGGGCCGAATGTCGGAGAGCGAGACGATGCCATCAACGGGCTTCTCACCGAGTACGTGTTCGCGATAGAGCTTGGCCATGCGGGCGTTCTCCGCATCCTGCTTCAGCTTGTCAGTATTGGTTTGAGCGGCGCGAGCGCGAAGCTTTTCTTCGCGGGCATTCTTGGCGATGCCAAGAGTGTCGAGCGTGTGATTGGCTTCAGAGTTCACGTGTTCCATGTTGAGGTTCAGATCGTGACCAACGTGGGTCATGCCGACCTTCTTGCCGCCGGCGAAGATTTCGTGACGGCCATGCTCTTCGTACCACTTGGTGAGCGTGGCGGTCATGTGCATCTTCTCGATGATGTTGCGCCAGCCGATGCCGGTGTTGTATGCGCAGAAGCTGATTTCGCCTTCCTGCGTGGCGTAGGGAATGATGCACTGCTCGGTGCGGCGGAAGTCGTAGTTGAAGAGATCCTGGAACCACATGCCGGCGATGAAGAGGAAGTTCCAGCGGTCCTGACGGCGCTTCTGGATGTCTTCCATGGTGCGGTCGCCTTTAACGCTGCCGTAGTTCTTGCCGGTTGCGTTGAAGGTCTTGTCCATCTTCTTCATCATGTCGGTGATTTTGAAGTGCGTGGGCGCCTGGAAGGGATCGTAGTTGCGAAGCAGCGAAAGACCGAGGCCGACAACCGAGAGCCAGCGGCCGCGAGCTGCGTCGTTAACCTTGGCAAGATCCTTGGCCACCTGGTCCATGTGGAGGAACGCGGTGACGGGAACTGCTTCCTTGGTTTCCTTGTCGATCATGAGCGCCATGCCGATGCCGCAGTTGGGGTGGCATCCGCAGGAGAGCTGCCCCCACTCGGCCTGGGGCCCGTGGATCAGGTCGGCCCAGTCAGAGAAGGTGCTCATGAAGCTGATGGGGAACCAGTCGCGCGCGGGCTCGCCGATGCCGCACTGAGTTTTCACATCGTGCGCCATGTGCGAGAGGGTATAGCGCTGCGCTAACCGGCGATCGTCAGTGATCTCCTCGTCGCGGCCAGTGAAGCTGACGGGCTGGAAGGAGAGGAAGCTGATCTTCTT
>DASTGW010000195.1:0-2009 GCA_035718705.1 Terriglobales bacterium
GCCACGTGGCTTCGTTGTCCTTGATTTCGGTGTTATACTCGGCGGTTATTGTTCCGACATGACGCGTACCGTGCACGTCGGAAAACCGTCGCCCGAGGCGCGCCGGATGTATCAAGCCGTTCTCGACGCGCAACTTGCAGGCATCGACGCGGTCCGCGCCGGAGCCACCGCAGGAGACGTCGATTATGCGTGTCGCAGCACCTTGAAGCGTGCCAAGTTGGACCGCTTCTTTACGCATTCGACCGGACACGGTGTTGGACTCGAGATCCACGAATCACCGCGCTTGGCGCGCAACGTGGAACAAGAGCTCGAAGCAGGTATGGTTGTGACGATTGAGCCCGGTGTTTACGTCGAAGGCAAAGGCGGCATCAGGATTGAAGATATGGTCGCAGTCACAGAAACCGGCTGCGACGTTTTAACGCCGACAACGAAAGAACTCATCGTTTTATAGTTGAGCCCAGACCGCGAGGTCATGCTGAGCGAAGCGAAGCATCTATGCATTTCGCACCACCACATACATCATGAATCAAAAAGAGATTCGCGAATTAATAGACTACTTAATCGATAAAGACATCGCCGAGTTCGAGCTCGAACGTGGCGACGTGAAACTGCGCGTCAAGCGCGGCAACTCCACCAGCGTCACGCAGGTCGTGGCGGTTCCCACGGCAGCTCCGGCGCCGCTGATTGCGCACGCCCCGGTCGCAGCTCCGAGTCATCCGGCACCGGCTGCTCCGGCACCGGCCGCCTCCACGAGCGCGCCGGCCGAAGCTGCACCTCAGTCCTCCGAAGAAGCCGAACTCGTCGGCGCACACATCATCAAGTCGCCCATCGTCGGCACCTTCTACGAATCGCCTTCACCCGGAGCGCCGCCTTTCGTAAAGCCCGGCGACCCGGTTTCCGTCGGACAGGTCCTTTGCATCGTCGAAGCTATGAAGCTGATGAACGAGATCGAGTCCGACTACTCTGGCACAATCATCAAGCGCTTCGTCAATAACGGGCAGCCCGTCGAGTACGGCCAGCAATTATTCGCGGTAAAACCGTAAGACAGTAACCAGGAACCAGTATCCAGTACTCAGTTCTTTATCGCCGCACCCACAATCGCTGCGACCCGGAGCTGACTCACACTGTCGATCACTGGTTCTTACTGGGTACTGGGTACTGGATACTAACTAACTGTGTTCAAAAAAGTCCTCATAGCTAATCGCGGCGAGATCGCCCTTCGCGTCATCTGCGCCTGCAAAGAACTCGGCATCAAGACCGTCGCCATCTACAGCGAAGCCGACCGCAACTCGCTTCACGTCCGCTTTGCCGACGAAGCCATCTGCATCGGCCCGCCGAAGGTCCAGGAAAGCTACCTCAACATTCCCGCCGTGATCAGCGCCGCCGAGATCGCCAACGTCGACGCCATCCATCCCGGCTACGGCCTCCTCAGCGAGAACGCCAACTTCGCCGAGGTCGTCGAGACCTGCGGCATGAAGTTCATCGGCCCCACTCCTGACGTGATGCGCCTGATGGGCGAGAAGGAGAAAGCTCGCGCCGCCGTGAAGGCCGCCGGCGTTCCTATTCTTCCTGGCTCCGAGGGCATTCTCGCCTCGGCGGACGAGGCGCTGGAGTACGCCAGATCGGTCGGTTTCCCCGTCATCATCAAGGCCGCGCACGGCGGCGGCGGACGCGGAATGCGCGTGATCCGCGGCGAAGAAGAACTTCCCAACTCGTTCCATGCTGCTTCGAGTGAAGCCGCTGCCGCCTTCGGCAATGGCGACATGTACATGGAGAAGTTCATCGAGCATCCGCGCCACATCGAGTTCCAGATCCTCGCCGACGAGCACGGCAACGTTGTCTCGCTCGGCGAGCGCGAATGTTCCATCCAGCGACGCCATCAGAAGTTGCTCGAAGAATCACCCTCGGTGAAGGTAACGCCACAGTTACGCAAAGAAATCGGCGATCTGCTCTCGAAGACCCTGAGCAAGATCGGTTACCAGAACGCCGGCACCATCGAGTTCCTCATG
>DASTGW010000196.1:0-2687 GCA_035718705.1 Terriglobales bacterium
AGGCGGGCAGACGAGGACGTCTGCCCCTACATGTTTATCTATTCGGGCCGGTCGATCTGGGCCTTTTGCAGCTTGTCGGAGTAATCGACGTAGACGGCCTTCCATTCGCAGAAGAAGTCGAGTGCGCCGATGCCGCCTTCGCGGTGTCCGTTACCGGTTTCCTTCACGCCGCCGAACGGCAAGTGAACTTCTGCGCCGATGGTGGGGGCGTTCACGTAGGTGATGCCGGCTTCGAGGTCGCGAACGGCTTTGAAGGCGCCGTTGACGTCCTTGGTGTAGATCGCGGAGGACAGTCCGTACTTGATGCCGTTCGCGATTTCGATTGCGTGCTGGATGTCGTTGCACGGGATGATCGAGACGACGGGTCCGAAGATTTCTTCCTGTGCGATGCGCATCTTGGGATCGACGTCACCGAAGACAGTTGGTTCGAGGAACCAGCCGTGGGCGTGAGCGCCGTCACTGAGGCGATTGCCTCCGGTGAGGAGTTTGGCGCCGTCCTTCTTCCCAATTTCGATGTAGCTGAGGTCCGTCTTCAACTGCGACTCGTTGACGGCGGGACCCATATCAACCGATTCGTCGAGGCCGTTGCCGATCTTGAGTTTCTTGGCGCGCGAGACGAGTTCGTCGACGAACTTCTTATAAACGCCCTTCTGAACAATGATGCGGCTGGTCGCGGTGCAGCGCTGGCCGGTGGTGCCAAACGCTCCCCAGAGTGCGCCTTCAAGGGCGAGATCGAGGTTGGCGTCGTCGAGAACGATCATGGGATTCTTGCCGCCGAGTTCGAGCGAGCAGCGCTTGAACGTCTGGGCACATTCGGCGCCGACGATCTTACCGACGGCAGTTGAGCCCGTGAGCGAGATGGCGCGGACATCGGGATGCTTGGTGAGCGGAGTGCCGACTTCGCCGCCGAAACCGGTGACGATATTCACGACGCCTTTGGGAATGCCGGCGTCTGTGAGGGCGGACACAAAGTTGAAGACGGAGAGCGGCGTGTCCTGCGCCGGTTTGATGACGGCGGTATTGCCGGCGACGAGTGCCGGGAAAAGCTTCCAGGACGGAATGGCCATGGGGAAGTTCCAGGGCGTGATCATGCCGCAGACGCCGAGGGGTTGTTTCACGCACATGGCGAACTTGTTGGGCAGTTCGGAGGGCGTGGTCATGCCGTACATGCGGCGGCCTTCTCCGGCGAAGTAATAACCGGTGTCGATGGCTTCCTGGGTATCGCCGCGGGTTTCCTTGATGACCTTGCCCATTTCGCGGGTCATGTCGCGGGAGAAGTCTTCTTTTTTCTTCTCGAGGATGCGCGAAGCTTCGTAGAGCATCTCGGCGCGACGGGGTGCTGGCACCATGCGCCACTTAGTGAAGGCGCGAGAGGCGGCGTCGACGGCGGCATTCACGTCGTCGGCATTCGAGCGCTGGAAGAGACCGACGAGTTCGCGGGTGTCGGCTGGATTGCGATTTTCGAAGGTCTGTCCGCTCTTGGACTCGACCCATTCGCCATCGATGAAGTTCTTATATGTTTTAGGACTGGTGCCGCGCACGGCGTCGGTGGCCATGATTTCCTCCGGGGGGTAAGTGGAACCTTCTATCGTATAGGGAGCGGCGGAGGGTGGGCAATGCCGACGAGCGGTAGGGGTTTCTCGTCGCTGCGCTCCTCGGAATGACAAACGTGAGCACTGCTGCTTGCATGAAGAACCGGTGTCCCCAGAGCCGTTCTGAAACGAAACACTATGGTTGTAGTACCAAAGACGTAATCGGAGAACGCGGAACTAGAGGCATCTTCCTATTGTCTGTGGCTGTTGATGTGTTAATTTTACGGCGAGTTAGGGACTTAATCCTTTTCGTGCCTCCCAAGAGCCACAGTTCGAAGGTCCAGATCGGTTGGACGACCGTCACGTACCGCAGTGTACTGACGATGGCCCTGCTGGTGGTGATTGTTCTCTCTGTCGGCAGTTACCTCGCCTTTCCCGAACCCACTAAAAAAGTTGGCGCGAAGTTGTGGGACATGACGGTGGGACGGCTGGTGAATGTTGGAATACAAAAGAAGGACGGAGGCGGGGACCAGCAGGCAAGCTTCACCTTGCTGGAAGGCACGGTGAAGGTGAAGAAGGCGAATAGTAATTCCTGGGTGAACGCCGATTACCAGCTTCCGCTCGAAAAAGGGGATGTGATTCAGACCTCGTCAGAAGGTCTGGCCAAAGTCGTTTTCCCAGACGGCACGAATTACAACGTGAAGCAGGACTCACTGATCGTCATCGAAGAGAACTCGGCGAACGATCAGTCGCAGACGAACGTCGCAGTCCAACTCACGACTGGTACCGTGGACCTCTCGACGGGAACGTACAGCCAAGGTTCGAGATCGCAGGTGATTATCGCGGGTGCGCGAGCGACGTTCGGACGTGATTCTTCGGCGATGGTGCACAACGATCCGCGCAACGACAAGCACGAAATTTTAGTTAAGCACGGTGAAGGCGAAGTGAAGCGCGGCAATGAAACGTTGAAGATGTCGGAGTTCGAGCAGGTTTCGTTCTCGACGACCGCGCCCAAGATGACGAAGGAGAAACAACTGGCCCCGCCGACGTTGATCGCGCCGGCGAACATGCTGCCGATTTTCCTGCTGGATCCAAAGGCGCCGGTGCAGTTCTCGTGGTCGCCGGTGAACGCAAGCATCGATTATCGGGTGCGGA
>DASTGW010000197.1:0-6749 GCA_035718705.1 Terriglobales bacterium
TCACCGACCAGGCGATTCAGTCGATCGGTTTCCTCGTCGATGACGGTTAACAGCTCCTGCTTTTGGTCTTCCTGGAGATCGTATTGCGCAAGCAGAGTGGTCACGCTCGCTTTGATTCCCGTCAAAGGTGTTCTGAATTCGTGGGTAACCGAATCGAGCAGCGCTGAACGCAGTTTTTCGTTCTCCTGCAGCGCTCTCGTTTTGGTGACCTCTTCGACGGCGTTGGCTCTCTCGATGGCAATGCCAATCAGACTGCCGATCGCATCGAGGGTCTCGCGAGAAGGGGGAACTCCGGCAATGGCCAAGGCGCCGGTTGTTCGAACCCCAATGCGAAGAGGTATGTAAGCAGCCCGGTCTTCCAGTGCGGGTTCGCCACGAGCGATCGTCGTACGTAACTTGCCACTGTCAAGAGCGACATTCGGATGAGATTTGTAAGTGTTGTCGCGCGCCGTGATTCTCAAGATCGCGCCCGCGGTTCCAAAAGTTTCGGTGATGATGGACGGAATTCTGTTTAACAATTCAGCGGTGTTTTCCGCCGTCAGCAGCGACTGGCTGAGCGCGTAGAGCCTTTCCACTTCGGTGCGTCGCTGATGGGCCTGTGCGGCCTCGCGCCGCGCGCGTTCGGCCAGATTACTGGCGATGATCGCTGTGACGAGAAACGCGAACAGGGCGATCCAGTTCTGGGGATCGGCGATGGTGAAGGTCCCGTATGGCGGCAGAAAGAAGAAGTTAAATGCGGCCGTTGCTAGCAGCGAAGTTATGGCAGCAAGCCTGAACCCCCAATTAGCCGAAACGAACAAGACCAGGAGTAGAAACGTAAGTGCGACCGTGGTGGGATTGACGTGCAGCAACAGGCGGTAAACCGCCGCTATCACCGCTACAGCGGCAAACGACGCGAGGTAACGCGCGATGGTGCGTGTTGGCGCCATGCGCGCATTCTAGCGCTTACGAAATATTTATTTCGTAAAGATACAATTCTTCTGCATGGCCAAGAGTCCCGAAGCGTGGTTGGAAGAAGTCGCTCCCACAAGAGCCCACGGTGTGTTCAAACTCTTCCTCGGCTACGCACCCGGCGTCGGCAAAACATACGCTATGCTCAGCGAGGCCATACGGCGGTATAGCCGGGGAGAGAATGTTGTCGTCGGCGTAGTGGAGACGCATGGCAGAAAAGCCATCGGCGAACTGGCACAGAAGCTCGAGATCGTTCCGCGCCGGAAGCTGGTGTACAAAGGCACCGTGTTTGACGAGATGGACCTCGACGGCATTTTGCAGCGCGAACCACAGGTGGTGCTGGTCGACGAACTTGCCCATACCAATATCGAAGGCAGCCGGCACGGCAAGCGATATGAAGACGTTATCGAATTGCTCGAGGCAAACATCGACGTGCTCTCGACTATGAACGTTCAACATATCGAAAGCCTGGGACCGACAATCGCGCAGATCACGGGCGTGCAGGTGAGAGAAACCGTCCCGGACTGGGTCATGCAACGCGTGGACGAAGTTGTAATGGCGGATGTAACTCCGCAGGCACTGCAAAAACGCATGCAGCGGGGAGACATCTATCCGGTGGAACGGGCCGAGCGCGCGCTCGGACATTTCTTTCGCCCGGGGAATCTCATCGCTTTACGGGAGCTCGCACTGAAGCAGGTCACCCAAGTGGTGGACCGCAGCCTCGATCAATACCTGTCCAAAGAGCCGACAGAACAAGCGCCGGCGGTAAGGGAGCGAATCGCGGTATGCATCAGTTCGAATCCGGCGGCCCAGTATCTGATCGCCCGTGGATCGCGGATGGCTCAGGCAATTGGCGGCGAACTCTATGTCACCTATGTTGACATGGGACAGGACTCCAGGCCAGAAGACTCACGGACGCTGGCTGAGAATTTAAGGTTCGCGGAAAATCTCGGAGCTCGCATCCACCGTTTGACGGGAAAAAGCGTCGCGGAAGCGGTCGCTGGATTCGTGCGTGAACATCACATAACGCAGGTGATTTTCGGCCGCTCGGCTCGAAGTGGATGGCAACGTTATCTTTATCTCTCTGCGATTCACAAGTTTCTGCGCGATGCTCCTCCGGTCGATGTGCACATCGTGACGCAGGAGGTGCGCTGATGCCGGAACATTCGCGCATCCTGGTGGTAGACGACGAATCGCAGATAACGCGGGTGTTGCGCACCAGCCTGAGCGCCCAGCGTTATGACGTGCGCGTCGCAAATGAAGGGGAAGCCGCGCTAGAGATCATGAAGGATTGGTCGCCGGACCTGGTGATCACGGATCTCCAAATGCCGCGAATGGATGGAATCACGCTATGCCGAGAGATTCGGACGCGATCAGAAGTGCCGATCATAGTTCTATCGGTTAAAGGCGACGATCCTACCAAGGTGAAAGCTCTCGATCTGGGCGCAGACGACTACGTTACGAAACCGTTCAGCATGAATGAACTGCTGGCGCGAGTAAGAGCGAATTTGCGCAGAGCGCCTGTGACTGAACCTGAACAGCGGATTCAAGCTGGCGATTTCGATATCGACCTTGATGCGCATACGGTGAAGGTAAAGAGCCGCGAAGTTCACCTGACTCCGAAGGAATTCGAGCTACTTGTGTATCTCGCACGTCATTCCGGAAAAGTGGTGCAACATCGAACGCTGCTCGGAGCGATCTGGGGGCCGGAAAACACCGAGCAGCCGGAATATCTGCGCGTCTTTGTCGGACAATTGCGTAAAAAAATCGAGCCAGATAAAGGCTCAGTTCAGTACATCGTGACGGAGCCCTGGGTTGGGTACCGCTTTCTGCCTGATGGTCGTCCTGCCTGATCTCCTTCAGGCTTACGAATCTCTTATTACTCGCTTACTGAGACCTTACTGACAACGTCGTCGAATAGGACATGCGACCCTGGTCCCATTGGGCCGCGTGGAGAAGTGCTATGTCGATCGTACTTGTTGTCGTGCTCGGTCTGTCGTCGGTGGCGTTCCTCGGTTGTTTCTTTGTCGGGCTTTGTCGTGAACGACGCCGGCCGCAATTGGGGTATGTGGAGGAAGTCATCCGAGATTTCAAAGGCAGGACTTCTACCACTTGATTCCTTAGGAAGAAACGTACCGCTTAAGCATCCGGCAATGCCGGACGGAGTGGTCGTTGGGTGTCGGCGTTTATGAAGTCTTTATGGCTGCTTTAGCTCACCTTTACGGACACTCGTATCAAATCTTCTGGACGGCTTAGCGATGAGAATCTCGATGGAAGAAAAACATCAACGCACAGCAAGGTACGTGCTGTGCGCGAGTTTCTTGTTGCTCAACTTAGCAGGACTCGGTTTCGCACAGGAAACTATTTTCAACGTTCCGAGCGGAGACGTTCTCGACCGCGGGAAAGTCTATACCGAGTTTGACTTCTCTTATCGCAGCAATGACGCCTTCAAGACTTTCACGCCGCGAGTAGTTGTCGGGCTTGGCAAGCGATTCGAAGCTGGCCTCAACGTCAATGGAATTGTGTCGCCAGGGTCAAGTTCGGCCACCATCACCCCGACTCTCAAGTGGAAAGTGTATGACGGCGGCGACAACGGCTGGGCGTTCCTGGTTGGCGACAACTTGTTCATTCCCGTCCAGAAAAAGGCTTACGACGCAGGAACGTGGACCTACGCGGAGTTCGCAAAGCAGTTCAAAACTGGAACAAGACTCACGTTCGGCGGCTACTACGCCAGCGCCAACGTCTTCGATGTCGCCCAGCGGAGCGGCGGTGAGTTCGCGGTAGAACAGGCGGTCGGCAAGAGGTTCACTTTAGCGACTGATTGGTTCACAGGCAAACATAGCGCGGGATATGTAACGCCAGGGTTCTACCTCAAACTCACGCCCAAGCTTACCTGGTACGCCGCTTACCAGGTGGGCAATACCGGGGCCTCGAGTGGGAACCACCAGTTTCAGACTGAGATCGGCTGGAACATTAATTAGTGGGAGAACCGACATGCAAGACGCACTTTTCATACTGGTCACGATTGCTTTTTTCGCCGCGTCCCTTGGATACGTGCATTTCTGCGATCGAATTCGATGAGGAGTAAATAACGATGAGCACCGAGGCGGTAGTAATGCTCGCGATCAGCGTATTGACGTCCCTGTACCTGGTGTACGCGCTGCTGCGTCCGGAGAAGTTCTGAGAGTAGGTTCTAAATGACCGTTAATGGCTGGCTGCAAATTCTGCTCTTTCTTCTGATTGTTCTGGCCGTCACGAAGCCGCTCGGGGTTTTCATGGCGCGCGTTTTCAATCGCGAGAAGACTTTCATGGATCCGCTGCTGCGACCGATCGAACGTTTGCTCTACAAGGTGACACGCGTCGACGAAAGGCACGAGATGCGCTGGACAGAATACGCCGCATCGATGCTGCTATTCAGCCTGGTGTCCATGATCGTGCTGTACCTGATGCAGCGCCTTCAGGCCTACCTGCCGCTCAATCCGCAGAAGTTTGGGGCCGTTAGTCCCGCGCATCTTGCATTCAATACGGCGGCTTCGTTTACGACGAACACCAACTGGCAGGCTTATTCGGGCGAGAGCACGATGAGCTACTTCACCCAGATGGCGGGCCTTGCCTATCACAATTTCATTTCAGCGGCGGTGGGCATCGCGCTGGCGATCGCGTTCATTCGAGGCATCGCACGGCGCCAAATGCAGACGATCGGCAACTTCTGGGTTGACCTCACTCGCTGTTCGCTTTGGGTGCTGCTTCCCACGTGCATCGTGGGAGCCTTGTTGCTGGTGTCGCAAGGTGTGGTTCAAAACCTGCGGCCATACGACAGAGCCAAGCTCGTTGAACCGATGCAAGTCCAAAGGACGACAACAGACGGCAAGCCTATGGTCGGACCTGACGGCAAGCCGGTAATGGACATCATTACTGACCAGACGATTGCTCAAGGTCCAGTGGCGTCACAGGAGTTCATCAAAGAGTTTGGCACCAATGGCGGCGGCTTCTTCAACGCCAATAGCGCGCATCCATTCGAGAATCCAACGCCATTTTCGAACTTCATCGAGCTGGTTGCGATCTTGTCTCTCGGCAGCGGACTCACCTACACGCTGGGACGAATGACAGGTTCACAGAAACATGGTTGGGCGGTGTGGTCGGCCATGGCGATTTTGTTCCTCGTTGGCGTGATGGTGGCGTATTGGGCTGAAGCGCGAGGGAATCCGCTGCTCGCGGGAACCAATCAACACGTTTCGGCGATGCAGTCCGGGGGCAACATGGAGGGTAAAGAGACTCGCTTCGGCATTGCCAACTCTGCGCTCTGGGCCACGGTGACGACCGATGCAAGCTGCGGCGCGATTAATGGATGGCACGATTCCTTCACTCCTCTGGGCGGGATGGTTCCGCTGGTCAACATTATGTTGAGCGAAGTGATCTTCGGTGGAGTGGGTGCGGGCATGTATGGGATGTTGATTTACATCGTGCTCGCTGTGTTCATCGCCGGCCTGATGGTCGGAAGAACACCGGAGTACCTGGGAAAAAAGATCGAAGCTTATGACGTAAAGATGGCAATGTTGGTGGTGTTGATCTTCCCGCTCGTGGTGTTGGGATTTTCGGCGATTTCCGCGATAAAGCCCTACGGCACTTCGGGCATCCTGAATCCGGGGCCACACGGACTTGGCGAGATTCTGTACGCCTTCACCTCGGGAGCAGGCAACAACGGCTCCGCCTTCGCGGGAATCACCGTGAACACACCATGGTACGACGCCACCCTCGGGCTGACGATGCTCGCGGGCCGTTTCCTAATGATTATTCCTATGCTGGCGATTGCCGGCAATCTGGCTGGCAAGAAATATGTACCGCCTTCGTTGGGCACGTTTCCGGTGACCACGCCGTTGTTCACTGTGCTTCTGATCGGAGTGATCATCATTGTGGGAGCACTCACTTTCTTCCCGGCGTTAAGCCTGGGTCCGATCCTTGAGCATTTGCTCATGGGCGCGGGGAAGACGTTCTGAGGAACTTGAAATGGCTACGACGGTAGAACAAATTCCAGTAGCACAGTCAGCGGTGAGCCCATCTGGACGCCCGCGTCGAAAAAGCAAGAAGGCGGTGTGGGAGTGGAAGATCGTCCGCAGGGCTTTGGTGGATTGCGTCCTGAAACTCAACCCGCGCAAGATGATGCGCAATCCGGTCATGTTCGTGGTCGAGATCGGCAGCGTGATTACGACAGTCTTGCTATTCAAACGCGGGTCGGCTTTCTTCTTCAATCTGCAAATAACGCTTTGGCTGTGGTTCACAGTGCTGTTTGCGAACTTTGCGGAAGCGATGGCTGAAGGCCGTGGCAAAGCGCAGGCGGACACGCTACGCAAAGCCAGGTCCGAAACCATCGCAAACCGCATCGTGGACGACAGGGTCGAGCAGGTGGCAAGTTCCAAGCTGCGTTCCGGCGATCTTTGTTATGTGTCAGCGGGTGAGTTTATTCCATCGGATGGCGAGATTCTTGAAGGCGTGGCTTCGGTGGACGAGTCGGCGATCACCGGCGAATCGGCACCGGTGATTCGCGAAGCCGGAGGCGATCGGTCAGCAGTTACCGGTGGCACGCGTGTGCTTTCGGATCGCATCAAGGTGAAGATTACGTCCGATCCCGGGGAAACCTTCATGGATCGAATGATCGCCCTCGTCGAAGGGGCTGAAAGGCAGAAGACGCCGAACGAGATCGCACTCAATATTCTTCTCGCAGGGCTGACGATCATCTTTTTGCTAGCGGTTGTTACGCTTCAGCCCTTTGCGATCTATTCCGGATCACCGCAGACGGT
>DASTGW010000198.1:0-4785 GCA_035718705.1 Terriglobales bacterium
AGAAAGCGAAGCGTTCGTCGGCGAGTGACTTTGGCAACACGCCGGCATAGTTCTCGACGAGGTGGAAGGCCATCCAGTCTTTCCAGTCCTGCAGAGGAGTGGATTCCACCAAGGCAGATTCCGCTGCGATCGCCGTCGGCTGCCAGATCATTAGTTGCTTTTGATTGGTGAGCCCCGCCCCCCGGAAGTATTCGGCCCAGTCGAGTCCCGGCGCTTTCGATTTGATTTCGGAGATAGTCCAGAGATTGTTGGCTTTGCGAATGTCGAGACTGTCAGCAAGGCTGAGATGTTTTTCCGCGATCGCATGCTCAAGGTTGAAAACGCGGGCAGCGCGCGCTTCCGTATCAGTGAATCCGGCGAGCTTCAGCATGGCCGAGATATGAGCCTGGTACTTGGCGCGGATCTGTTTCATCTTCTCGCTGTCGCTGAGGTAGTACTCGCGGTCAGGCATTTCCAGTCCGCCCTGCATCAGGTAACCGATGTAGTGATCGGAATCGCTGAAGCCAGGAGCTACCCAAAGGCCGAACAGGTTCGGAGTATAGAAGTTGGTGTTGTTCAACGCATCGGTGTCCGAGCGAAGAGTTTCTCCGAGCGCGTGTGCGAGTTGGTGCTTGTTCTGGATTGCGTTGATGGAATCGAGGTGCGGCTTGAGAGGCGCGATGCCGCGCGATTCGATGATGCTTTCATCCATGTACGACTTGAAAAGATCGGCGATCTTACGCTGCTCGGAGCCAGCCGGAGCATTCGACTTTGAAAGTTCTTCGATCAAATCGGCCATGCGCTTATTTCCGTTGTCGAAGGTCGTCTGCAAAATGCCGACGCTGCCGCGATCGGCAGGGATCTGCGCGGACTTCATCCACTGTCCGATTGCATATTCGTAGAAGTTGTCGCCAGGTTTGACGTTGCGATCGATGTCCGCGACATTGATGCCGTGAACTTCGGGAAGATCGCGCGCGATGGCCGATTGAGCGAAGAGGATCAAGGCAATAAAGGAAGATCTCAGAATCTGATGAAGAGACAAGTTCATGGTGGAAGCTCGCTGGGAGAGATACAAAACTTGCATTGGACGCAAGATAGCGCGAGAGATGAGCAATAGAAAAGCGCAGCGAGTACGGTGAACACGAAATCGGCGCGGTTCGTCCCGAGAAATCGAAAAATGGGCGGGCAGGATTGCTCGCCCTTCCTCTTCAGCCCTGTTTCGGACTGCTCTTTGCACGGGCTTCGGCGATTTGCGGCAGAAGGATGTGACGCACGTAATGCCAGTCGGGAACGATTTTCAATGCTGCTTGCGCGTATTGTTCAGCCACGTCGAAGTCAGGTCGCGACTTGTGCAGGTTAGACCACGCGAGATTCATGAGCAACTCCGGTTCACCCCACGCTGGATCAAGAGGATCCGGCGATTTCTGCTGGTGATGAGTGGCCTCGATGCCGCGGCCATAGGTTTCGATGGCGGCCGATGGACCACCGCCCATCTGCGGCGGTATGTACCACTTTCCTGCACCGATGACCCACAGCAGCCGTGGATTCTCGGGCTCGAGAGTCTCGGCATCCTTGATCAACGGCTTGAACTTCGAAGAGTACTGTTCAACGGCCCCGGGCTCCTTGAGATGTATAAAGAGCAAGTTCATGAGGCAGGACGCGGCTGCAAGTTTAGCGTCGGCGAATTTTGGATCGCGAGTGTAAGCGGCTTCGAATTCCGCCACAGCGCCGCGAAGATCCTGCTCGATCTCACTGTAGTCGACTCCATCGTTGAAACCGTTGAGAGCACGACGCCAGAGGGCGAATCCGCGCCAGTACAAGACACGCGTGCCCATCTGCTTGTCATCGCGATAGGCTGCAAGATCTTTATAAAGCGATTGCAGAGTTGGGCGATCGTCGCCATAGTCGGCGCGTTGGATCTTGAGCACGATGTCCCGAACTGTTTTGACATCGTCCCGGTGAGTGCGGGCGAAAACCGGCAAACTGGCGGCAATCAAAACAAATGTGAGCAGTGATTTCATCTTGCACCTCTGACGAGCGACGTGCGCGGCCCGCCTGTTTCGACAGCTTGACTTTATTTCTGTCGCCATAATCCGAATGACATCCCCTGGGGATCGTGCAGGACGGCCATTTCGTCACCCTCCGGCAGCACCGTGGGAGGAATCAGGAGTTTCGCGCCGAGTTGGACGGCTCGGTCGGCCGCGGACTTCACGTCCGACACGGCTATAAAAAGTTGCGCAAACGTGGGCGCTTGCGGCGGGGCGGGCCAGATTCCGCCCTGGATGCCTTCCTTCGAGCCCGTGTCGATGCGCCGATAGCCCATGGGATTATTGGCGTCGATCTTCCATCCGAACAGTTCGGAGTAAAACCTGGCGGCGTGGTCCGGATCCTTAGACAGTATCTGGAACTGCATCACGGGATTTGCCATTCGGTCGATGTCCTTTCGTCAGCGAACGCGCAGTGTTGCTGGAAGTCTCACGCTGAATTCGGCTGCCTTCTCGCGTACCCGAGTGAGTGCGAGCCGGTGAAACTGTTTCTCGGTTTTCACATCGTCCTGCGTGGTGACATGCCACTTGCCTTGCGGCGTAGTTCGTAACAAGCCCAGGCGTAACAATCGTGAGAAGGCGATATTGACGTCGTCGATCGTCGCACCCGTCTCGGCCGAGACCGCTCGCGAGTCACCACGGACGGTTTGGGTACGGCATAGATCGAAGATGCGCCAGTGCACTGGATTCATAACGACGGCTCCCGCTTCGGCAGTCCAGTGACGGACCTGGCTCTCGCGGGCCGCGGTCTGCGGATCGGGCAGATGTTCGGCGGCAATGTAGGCCGCGACCATCTCCGTCTCGATGTTCAGCTTCTTTGCCCACTTCCGTATGCTCGTAAGCGGAAGTGGACGTTGCGATCGCAGTATCTGTGAGAGCGTCGAGTGATCCGTTCCCAGGAAAGCGGCGAATGCGCGCAGCGAATACCGCTCATTCGCCTGGCGGCGTTCGTCAAATTCCCGCTGCAATCGTGCCCGGAAACGCTCTTCCATGGAGACGGATTGTAGGGTCACACGGGCGAGCGAGCAACGCTTTGACCGGGGAAAGTGGGGCAAGTCCGCGCCCCAGCAGTGTTCAGCCGCTATCATCACGCAGAGGCAAGTGATGGGAATCGAGATAAAGGTGCTTGGCCCCGGTGACGACGCGATCCTGCGAAACACCGCACCCGAGGTCCTGGACCGCGGAATCGATTGGGATTTGGCCCGCGAGTTTCTTAACGATCCGCGACATCACTTTGTTGCTGCGATGGATGGGGGAGTGGTGGTGGGCTTCGCCTCGGGAGTGCACTACATCCATCCGGACAAGCCGGCGCAGATGTTCATTAATGAAGTTGGCGTGGCAGAGACGCATCGCGGGCGAGGTATCGGTCGGAAAGTAGTGCAGCGCATCGTGGAACTCGCGCGAGAACTGGAGTGCAGCGAAGCGTGGGTGCTAACCGATCGCGAAAACGAAGCGGGGCTGCGCATGTATGAGCGGGCGGGCGGAAAACGGGAGAAAACGCAGGAGATGTTTACATTCAAACTTCAGAGGTGAAGGGCGAACCTGATGGCTCGCCCTCCTGTCGATGTTCATGCAGCTGGAATTTTCAGTTGTTGTCCAACCTGGATTTTGTCCGGGTTGGAGATGTTGTTGGCTTGGGCGATTTTGTTGTAGTCGTTCGGGTTGCCGTAATAGAGCTTGCTGATCTTGGAAAGGTTGTCGCCGGACTTCACCACGTACATGGTGCCCGAGCCGACGCTGATGTTGTGCTGGAGGTCTGAGAAGTTAGGATCGATTTTCTTGATTTCATCCCAAGCCTGGTTCTTGAGATGCTCGGTGGGAGCAGTGGCGGTGAGAACGACTTTCCCATTCTCAACGTGGAAATGCTGAACCTGGAACCCGTTGCGCGACATGAAATCGGCGACGGGCTGGTATTTGTTTTGCAGTTCCTGGTCAGACATTGTGCAGAGCTCCTTTCATGTGAGTTTGAAGTGTAGAGGCTCCGATGATCGCCGTCGACGCCCGGTTGTGGTGCAAGAGGATGTCTAAGGTCTCCCGTGTGACTTAAATCATTTGTGTGCAGCGCCGCGTCAGTGAAAATATTCACCAGTTTCTATGGCCTTCATTCGGAATTTTTCTCTGATCCTAATCTTCGCGGCGTCGCTCTCATTGACGGCCTTTTCGCAAACCCAGCCTGCGAGCGCCAGTGCCACAACCACAACGAACCCGGCTGCTCAAGCGCCAGCGCCGCTGAAACTCGGGCCATTCACCATCAGCGGATCATGGCGTGTCCGCATGGAAGCGTATGACTGGTTCGAGGCGCCACCGTTCAACAACGATTACGCTTTCGCGCATTCCATTCTGCGCGTGAATCTCGGGTTACAACGAAAGTCGTGGGAAGCGAACCTGGAATTGGCGCAGCCGAGCGTGTTGGGTGCTCCCAACGACGCCATCGCACCCGGAGTACAAGGCGCGTTGGGACTGGGCGCGAATTACTTCGGTGCCAATGGAGCGTCGCGGAACGCTGCGTACCTATTTCCTAGCAAGTTGTATCTGCGCTTCAAGGGTTTCGGCGGAGAGAAGGAAAACCGGTTCACCATCGGCCGCTTTGAATTCATCGAAGGGATGGAGCCGGGGACGAAAGACAAGACTCTTGCTTCTTTGAAGTCGATACGAATCGCGCATCGCCTGATCGGAAACTTCGCATTCTCCGACGTCGGCCGCAGTTTCGATGGTGCACAGTACACGATCGGAAACGCGAAGCTCAACTTCACGGCGCTCG
>DASTGW010000199.1:0-2294 GCA_035718705.1 Terriglobales bacterium
TCAGCCAATCAAGGCGACGATCGACGCTCGCTATTACTTCGGCGAGCCGATGGCTAACGCGAAAGTCACATGGGTCGTCCACCAGACGCGTTCGTATGGTGGACTTGGCTACGTCGGAGAGGACGAATACTACGGTGGCGAAGGTGGAGGTGAAGAGGGCGGAGGGGCCGAAGGAGATTACTACTCGGGCGAGCAGACTGAAGAGAAGACGGGCAGACTCGACGAGAACGGCCGGATGCAGATCAGTCTCCCGACCGAGTTCGACGCCGACAAGCACAGCGACATCACCTATCGCATTGAAGCTCGTGTAACGGATGAAGGTAATCGCGAAATCTCAGGGCGCAACTATGTGCTCGCAACGTATGGCAGCTTCCAAATAGGCGCGACACCGGGGAGCTATCTGTATGAAGTCGGGAACAACGCGCAGATCAATGTCGAAGCCCGTGACTACGACGGAAACCCGATTCAGACAGCATTCCACGTGAGCGTGGTCAAGTGGGATTACCGTTCCAATCGCGGAACTCCGTTCTACACTGCCGACGGAAGCACCGACTCCAACGGCCGCGCACAGGTCTCGTTCAACATCAGTAAAGGCGGTTCCCTGCGCGCAATCGTGACAGCAGTCACCCCGGAAAAGCGCACGCTGCAAGAGTCAACTTACATCTGGGTTCCTGATCACGAGTCCTGGTGGTGGGGCGGGGCACGCGAGCAAGTGCAGATCATTCCCGATAAGAAAAACTACAAGCCTGGCGATACGGCAAAAGTCCTGATCATGGCAGGCAAGGATCCTGTCAGCATGCTTGTCACCACCGAAGGCATGGGACTCATGAGCCGGGAGGTAGTGAAGAGCAACGGCGGTCCCGTTACGGTGCAGCTGCCTATCGCACTCGCGAATGCACCTAACTTCTATATTAGTGCCGCTTTTCTGCAGGGCAACACGCTACACCAAGGTTCGAAGAGTATCGATGTGGCAACGGATGCGTTCAAGTTGAACTTGCAACTGCAGCCCTCGAAGCCGCAATTCCAGCCCGGTGAATCAGCGACATACACGCTGACTGCCACGGACACGAATGGGAAGCCGGTGGCCACGGAATTCAGCCTGGGTGTGGTGGATGAAGCGATCTATGCGATTCGGCCGGAGAGCACGACGGATATCCTGAAGTTCTTCTACGGACGAGTATTCAATCACGTTTCAACGGACAGCTCTCTCTCTTACTATTTCCATGGCGAAGCCGGCAAGAAGCAGATGAAACTGGCGGACGTGAAGCGTCGAAATTGGCTGGCGCAAATCAAGCCCGAGCGGCTGGTTCAGCCTAAGATTCGCAAGGCATTCCCGGACACCGCGTTCTGGGTCGCCGATGCGAAGACAGGTGCCGATGGTAAGACGACAGTGAAGTTCAACTTCCCCGATTCGCTTACCACCTGGCGAGCAACAGCTCGCGGCATCACCGCCGATACGAAAGTCGGAAGCACGGTGGAGAAGGTCATCGTCCGCAAGAACGTCATGGTGCGGCTCGTTGTGCCGCGGTTCTTCCGCCAAGGCGACCAGGTCACGATTTCGACGATCGTCCATAACTACTTGCCCACTGCAAAGACAGCCCGCGTTTCGATGGAGATGAAAGGGCTCACGGTTCTCGACGGCGCGACGCGCGATGTGAGTGTTCCCAGCAAGTCTGATGCGAAAGTCGACTGGCGCGTGAAGGCTGAAAACGTGCTCCAGAGCACGGTTTTGGGCAAGGCGCTCACGGATGAAGAATCGGACGCGATGGAGCTCACGCTCCCGGTGATTCCGTACGGCGTGAAGCAGGCGATTCCACTCTCCGGTTCTGTAAGTGATAGCAATGCTGAGGTCATAAAGGAGATCAACTTCCCGGCGAACACGGAGCCGACTGCACGAGCGATCCAGGTTGACCTGTCGCCTTCAGTGGCCGGTGCGATCTTTGGTGCGCTCGAGTATCTGACTTCGTATCCGTATGGCTGCACAGAGCAAACCATGTCCGGATTCCTGCCAGACATCATTGTCTCCGACGCAGTGAAGCAACTCGGATTGAAGCTGCCGGACGATCCGAAAGAGCTCGACAAGAAAATCGAAGCCGGACTGAAGCGCCTCTACGATTTCCAGCATGAAGACGGCGGCTGGGGTTGGTGGCAGACAGACGACAGCCATGTCTTCATGTCGTCCTACGTGCTTGCCGGGTTGAGCCAGGCGAAGCAGCTTGGGTATGACGTGAAGCCCGAGGCGATCAGCAAAGGCCAGCAGTGGGTGAAGGCGACGTTTGATCGCGATAAGAAGA
>DASTGW010000200.1:0-9888 GCA_035718705.1 Terriglobales bacterium
GCGCATTCACCACCTTATATTTTCAGAATAGCAAACTGGGCACGGTGGTATGCCAAATCTTCGAAAACAAATTCACCCACAGCGACTCTGAGGCCCTGAGGTAAAAACCCTCGCAATGTACGTTGGGGGTGAAGCAAATGCAGGATGCTTCGTCGGGCTTGCGCCCTCCTCAGCATGACCTGACGTGGTGGGAGGCACTGGGGGAGGGAAAGCAGCCTGGCGCTAAGTGCGCCAGTGCATGATCTTGTCGACACCGTCTTTGCTGGGAGCGACAAGCTTCAGCTCGGCAATCACCTGCTCGGAGACTTGCTCCAGCCTTCCATCCATCGAGAAGCCGCTGGCACAATGGTGGCCGCCGCCGCCGAACTTGGACGCGACTTCGGCGACATCGACTGCACCTTTGCTGCGCAGACTGATGCGCCACTTGCCGTCTTCCTGTTCACGCAGGAAGAGTGCCACTTCCACCCCTTCAATCGCCAGCGTGTAGTTGACTAGTCCTTCACAATCTTCTTCCCGCGCCTCGGCACGTTGCATCTGTTCGCGCGTGACATACATCCACGCGAAGTTTTCCTCGCGATGCAAACTGGAAAGAGCCATGCCGAGCAGGCGCATCTTTGCAGTGGTGTTGGAGAAATAGACGCTCTGCGCGATGCGGGCCGGGTCAGCTCCGGCATGAACCAGTTGCTGTGCCAACGCAAACGTTCGCTCGTTGGTGCCGATGAAACAGAAGGAACCGGTATCCGTGAGGACGGCCGTGTACAGGCAAGTCGCGATCTGCGGGGTGATCTTCACGCGCGCCTGCTGCGCCAGCCAGAAGATCATTTCCGCCGTGGCGCAGGCGGAAGGCTCGATCCAGTTCACATCTGCGAATAACTTTCCCGTCGCATGGTGGTCGATGTTGATAAGGAAATTGCGCTCCAGGCCGGAGATCCGCGTGCGCTGCACGCTGTCGCACTCGAGCAGTATCGCGGCTTCGTAATGACCGTTCACGCTGTCGGTCTGACGCACCTGATCGGCGAAGGGAAGCGGACGATAGATTGTCGGCACACCGTCGTGGAGAACGACCTCCACGCTTTTGCCCATCTGGCGCAGGATTTCACCGCATGCGAGTACCGATCCGACGGCATCTCCGTCGGGGCGAGCGTGCGACGTCAGGACGAAACTCTTCCGTTGTTCGATCTCTTTAAGGACCTGGTCCAGCATGCCCGCTCGCGGAGTCCCCACTATTTCTTGCGCTTCTTCATGCGCGTAAGAAGTTGGTCAATTCTAGACTCGTACTGATCCGACTTGTCCAATCGAAAATACAACTCCGGCGCATGGCGCAACCGGAGGCGATCGGCGACCTCGTGACGGATAAAAGACGTCGCGTTCAAAAGGCCCTTCAGAGTTTCCTGCGCTTCCTTTTCGTCACCAACCACAGCGATCATCACGTGCGCCGACTTGCCGTCCGCCGCAAGAAGGACTTCCGTTACGGTCGCAAGTCCGATGCGCGGGTCGGCCAACTCTCCTTCGACGATCGCCGAGATTTCTTCGCGGAGAGCTTCCCCGAGTCGTCCGCGATGATGTTCATATTGTCGGTTTTCCATAACAGTAGCCAGTACCCAGTAATCAGTAGCCAGTAAAGCAGCAGCCAGCAACTACTCGTTGCCATCGAGGTAGTTTACAAACGCATCTACCACTTCCCCGCCGGCGTTATTCGCGATGCGGTACGCAGCTCGCTCCACGTTCTCCATCAATCCCTGAAGATAGTCCTTGGAATCGCTGATGCTCACGACCCCCACTGTCGCGCGCTGCCACAGCTCAGACTGGTCCAACTCCGCCACGGCAACATTAAAGCTTACACGCAATTTGTCTTTTAGGCTGCGGACACATTGGCGCTTGTCTTTCAGCGAGTGCGCGCCTTCGATGCGGAGTTCGAGAGTAAGAACGGCAATCATTGGAAAATCGGGTTTTCGGTTTTCGGTAGTCCGTTATCGGTTTCAACCCATCTGCTTCCTCCAGGTTTTAACCGAAAACCGACAACCGTTTACCGAAAACCAAGAAAAATGGCTAGCAGCCGCGGCCTTTTCCAGCCACCAACCACTAGCCACTAACCATTGCTCTTACGCGATCGCTTCGGCCGCAACCTTCTCGGTGACGAACGCTTCAATCACGTCGCCGACCTTGATGTCGCCATAGCCGGCGATGCCGATACCGCATTCCATGCCGTTGCGGACTTCGCTCGCGTCATCTTTGAACCGGCGCAGTGAACCGACCTTGCCGGTGAAGATGACCACGTTGTCACGCAGCAAGCGTACTTGCGAGTCGCGCTTGATGATGCCGTCTTGCACGTAGCAACCGGCGATGGTGCCCACCTTGGGGACGCGGAACGTATCGCGCACTTCCGCGCGGCCCTGGTAGGTTTCCTTGAACACCGGTTCGAGCATGCCGGTCATGGCGCGCTTGATCTCGTCCTGCAGCTCGTAAATGATCGAGTGCAGGCGGATGTCGACCTTTTCCTGCTCGGCCAACTCTTGCGCCTTGCGTTCCGGACGCACGTTGAAGCCGATGATGATTGCGTTCGATGCCGATGCCAGCAGCACGTCGGATTCGGTGATCGCGCCTACGCCGCCGCGCAGGATCTTGATCTTGACCTTCTCGTTCGAAAGCTTGGTGAGCAGGTCGTTGAGCACTTCGACCGAACCACCCACGTCGCCCTTGAGAATGATCGAGAGCTCCTTGGTGCCTTCGCTCTTGAGCTGTTCGGCGAGGCCTTCGAGCGAAACTTTCGAACTCTTCGCCAGAGTGGCTTCGCGGGCTTTTTGCTGCCGGTACTCGGCAACACCCACAGCCTTTTCGCGATCGGCAAGCACGGTGAACTGATCGCCAGCTTGCGGCAAGCCTTCCAATCCGAGGATTTCCACCGGAGTGGATGGACCGGCTTCGTCGAGGGCGTTGCTGCGGTCGTCGAACATGGCGCGTACGCGTCCGAAGACGTTGCCGACCACGAAGTAATCGCCCGTCTTGAGCGTACCGTTCTCGACGAGGACCGTAGCGACGGGACCGCGTCCGCGATCGAGTTTTGCTTCGATCACGACGCCAGACGCCGAGCGCTCCGGATTCGCCTTGAGCTCCTGCAGATCCGCGACGAGGCAAATCATTTCCATCAGCAGGTTGAGGTTGGTGCGCTGCTTCGCCGAGACATCGACGAAGACCGTGGTGCCGCCCCATTCTTCGGGGAGCAAACCGCGATCGCCCAACTGCTTCTTTACGCGATCGGGCATCGCATCAGGCTTGTCGATCTTGTTGACGGCGACGATGAGCGGAACGTCCGCGGCTTTCGCGTGATCGATCGCTTCGATCGTCTGCGGCATCACGCCGTCATCGGCGGCAACGACGAGCACGACGATGTCGGTGACTTTCGCTCCGCGGGCACGCATACGGGTAAACGCTTCGTGACCCGGCGTGTCGAGGAACACGATCTGACGCCCATAAGCGGGCGAGTTTTGGTCGCTGATGCGGACCTTGTACGCGCCGATGTGCTGCGTGATACCACCGGCCTCGCCTTCGGCAACGGCCGTGTGGCGAATCGCGTCGAGCAGGCTGGTTTTGCCGTGATCGACGTGGCCCATGATGGTCACGACCGGCGGACGCGTCTGCTGATTGACCGCATCTTCGATGGCGGCATCGCCGGCGAGCATGTCCTGTTCGGCCTGCTGCTCGAAGGTGATGACGTCAGTGGAAGCACCGAACTGGCGCGCCATTTCATTGGCGAGCTCGGCGTCGAGCGTCTGGTTGATGGTGGCAAAGACACCACGCGCCACCAGGCGAGCGATCAAATCCTTTGCGCGAATTTCCAGCTTTTCAGCCAGATCCTTCACGCTGATACCTTCGGTGATGGTGATGTTGCGCGTGATCGGAAGCGGCTCGTTCGACACCTGCATGCGCGGTGGCGGAACGAAGCCCTTCATCGGACCTTCCTTCACACCACGCGGAACGTAGCGCTGTCCTGGACGGCGCCCCGGAGCGCGCGTTGGTCCCGGAGGCGGAGGCGGAGCCATGCCCGGTCCACCCATGCCAGGCGGACGCATGCCGCCCATCGGAGCAGAACGCGTCGGATGCATCGGACGACGTTCGCCCGGACGCAACGGCGGTCGGCCACCCATCGGCGGCGCACCGGTCGCGCCTTGCGGACGCGGACGCTGGAAGATCGGCTGACCCGGAACTGGACGACCCGGCTGCGGACGGCCTTGCGGCGGCCGCGTGGTGCCCATATTCGGAGCAGGCGTCGATGCCGGGCGAATGGGTGCCGTGTACACCGGACGAGGTCCAGTCTGCGGCACGATCAGGCGGCGCGGCGGAGCTTGCGGCGGAGCAGACTTAGCCGGCGGATGCGGCGTGGCGGCAGCCGGAGCCTTCGGCTCAGCGAGTGCTTCTGGTTCTTTCACGACCGGCGTTTCCGCGGCGGCGGAAATCTGGTCGATCTCATCCACCGAAGCTGCGGGCGGTGCAGCCGGAGGAGCAGGCGCTTGCGGCATCACGATACGCGGTGCCTGGCGCGGTTGCGGCGTAATCAATCGAGGTGCGGGTGTTGCCGGAGTTGCGGACAATTCTGGTTCGGTCTCAGTCTCCACCGGCTTCTCGGGCTCCACAGGAGCCTCGACCACCGGAGCGGATGCCACCGGCGCAGGCGGAGCTGCGACCGGAGCTTTCGGAGCCGCGGGCGCTTCCGCCGCGGGTGCTGCCGGCTTAGCCGGAGCGGGAGGTGCCGGGGCCGGGCTGGCGGGTTTCGCTGCCACGGGAGCCGGAGACGCAGGTTTCGCCGCCACCGGTGCTGCCGGTTTCGCGGGAGCTGCAGGTGCAGTCTGCTTTTGCAGAATTGCTTTCAGCGCGTCGCCCGGTTTGGAGATATGCGAGAAGTCGAACTTCGGCTTCAGATCATCTTCACTGGCGGCACGACGCGAAGCAGACCTCGACGACCCATCTCCACCACCTTGCTGGAAATGCGCCTTCACCTTCTCCGCTTCTTCTACGCTGATGGAACTGGAGTGTGTTTTCTTTTCGGTGACACCGACCTTGGGGAGAACGTCCAAGATAGCCTTACTCTTGACTTCCAGTTCTCTCGCCAGGTCATTAATTCGAATCTTATCTACCATCCGCCCTCGATTGTTTCCGCAAAACCTTAAGCGCTCATGTCGACCTCACGGTTAAGCGTTGTTGCTGTGTTGCTTTTGTAACGGCGCGGCTAAAGCCGCGCCCTTTCAAACTCACTGTTTTTCCGGAGGAATATCTTCTTCCCCCGGATGCTCCCCGTGCGCATGCACCTCTTCCTCATCCGCATTCGGAGCGTCTTCTACCGACGACTGAATGATCCCTTCCGTCGTCTGTTCGGTTTCCAACAACTCATCGGTGTCGGAATGCGGGACCGCCGCGACTCCGGTTCCGTCGTCAACGTCCGGGTCGCCCGTCGGCTCGCCTTCGAGCTGATCTGCACCAGCTTCGAGCGGAGCGTCCGTGATCTCGTCGCCGCTTCCCGGCTCGCCGGTCGGCTGATCCTCAGGCGCGTACTCTTCCGCCGCGCCTTCACCGGCTTCCAGGCTGGAGAAGTAATTATTGACCGCAATACTGATTTTTTCCACTGTCTTCGGGCCAATTCCTTCAATCGCCTCGAGCTGCTCCGGCGTCATGTCGGCCAGCGCCTCTACCGAGGTGACCCCAGCCGCCGCCAGCTTCTCGATGATGCCTTCGCCCAGCTCGGGAACGCTCTCCAGGGGCGTGACCGGCTGATTGACCAAAGCCTGCATCTGCTGCTCGACTTCCTGCCGCTTCTCTTCCTCGCTCTTGATGTCGATCTTCCAGCCCAGGAGCTTGGCGGCGAGCCGAACGTTCTGGCCCTTTTTGCCGATCGCCAACGAAAGCTGGCTGTCGTCGACGATCACTTCCAGGTGCTTTTCGCCCGCGCTGACCACGGTCACGCGGCTCACCTTCGCCGGCTGCAAAGCCTTTTCGGCGAAGACGACCGGATCTTCGTGGTACTCGATGATGTCGATCTTTTCTCCGCGAAGCTCGCGGATGATCGACTGCACACGCATGCCCTTCATGCCGACACAGGCGCCGACCGGATCGACGTCCTTGTCCTTCGACATCACGGCAATCTTGGTGCGCTCACCGGCTTCACGCGCGATGGCGCGAATCTGCACGGTGCCGTCGTAAATTTCCGGGACTTCCGTCTGGAACAGATGCTGTACCAGTTCCGGAGCGGCACGGGAAACCACAACCTGCGGGCCTTTGGAGGCCTTCTCGACGCGAAGAATTACGACGCGCACGCGCTCGCCAATGGCGAACGATTCCAGGCGCGACTGCTCTTTCTTCGGCATGCGCGCTTCCGTCTTACCGATATCGAATACTACGTCCTGGCCTTCGGAGCGCTTCACCGTCGCGTTAACAATTTCTGCCACGCGCGTGTTGTATTCCTGGAAGACGGTGTCCCGCTCGGCTTCGCGAACTTTCTGGAAGATGACCTGCTTCGCTAACTGTGCTGCGATTCGTCCGAGACCCTCGGTGGACTTCTGGATGTAGATTTCTCCACCGGCCTGCGCGCCTTCGTCAATTTTCAGAGCGTCTTCGAGCGTGATCTGGTTCACCGGGTCTTCGATCTGCTCGGGGGATTCCACGACCGATTTCACCGCGTAGGCGCGTACCTGTCCGGTGTTTTTATCCAACTCGGCGCGAAGGGTCTCTTGCGTCTTGTGCAGTTTGCGTGTGGCGACAACAATGGCGTCTTCCACCGCACTCACAATGATTTTCGGATCGATGCCCTTCTCGCGGCTGATTACTTCGATCGCGTTGTAAATCTCGCTTGCCATGTTCTTCCTAAGGGTCGTCGGTTCGGTTGTCGGTTCTCAGTCAAAAAGTACTTACCGAAAACCGAGAACCGAAGACCGAGAACTTAAAACTCGGGAACCAGGTTCCCTTTTGCAATATTGCGTACTTCAATCTCTACCGTGCCGCCGGGCTGCTGCTTCTTGCCTTTGCCCTTCGGCGGAAACTCCAGCGTTATGCGTCCATCGTGAACTTCCTGCAGGCGGCCTTCGAAGTTGCGCGAGCCATTCAGCGGCTCCAGCGTCTGCAACTTCACCAGGCTGCCTTTGTAACGCTCGTAGTCGGCGGCGTTACGCAGCTTGCGATCGAGCCCGGGCGACGAAACTTCAAGCGTGTACGCGCCCTTGATCGGATCCTCGATATCGAGGATCGTGCTCACCTCGCGGCTCAGGTGCTCGCAATCTTCCAGCGTCACGCCTTCGGGCTTATCGATAAAAATCCGCAGCATGCGCGCTTTTCCGGCTGCTCCACGAAACTCGATGTCCCAAACTTCCAACCCAAGCGACGCCGCGACTCGGTCCGCAATCGCTCTCACTTGTTCTTCGACCGTGTTGCTCATTTTCGTTTTGCTAACGACCAACGACTACCGACCGACAACCGCTTTTCCAAATAAAAAGTGGGCTCGCGCCCACTGGTCTGCTTCGCCAAGCCGGCCGTGTCGGGTGCTCCCGCAACCCGGGCCGTAACGCTCGGTGTTCTCGGGTTCAGAGACGCGTAAACCCAGCATCTCCGTGAGCGGCGGGACAGCTTTGCCGCTCCGTATAGATGATACGCCCGAGGCGGTCAAAACACAAACCGCCCGAAAAGGCGCCACATTCCTTACTTTTCAATTAGATGCAGAGCTGCGGCAGGAGGATTCCGGAAGCCGAACCTGAGCAAAAACACACCTGCCGCTGATCGAGGAAAGAGCTACTTGCCTTTCGCTTCAGCGACTGGTTCCGGAAACGAGTCCTCCACGCGAATTTGCTCTATCAGGCCTTTGTCTTCACCCATGGGCTTGTAAATCACGTTTGCCTGCCGTCCCTGCACATGGTGACAGAGGCTGAAGTGATCAGATCCGAACCACACCGTGTCTTCGAAGCCCATGCGAAAACTCTTGCCTTCTTCGGTGGTGAGGTGAAGAACGCGGTCGCCCGTTTTCAAGCTCATGTCCAGTGGCTTCTTCTCCTCGCATTTCACTTCGGCAATGGTGCCCGAAGCGACGGAGCCTTCCGGCGCGTCAGAACTCACCGCCAGCGGCTTTTCGCCAAGCTTCGAGTCTTTGGCGACTGCTTCTTTCCATATCTCAATGGCCTGATCGCGGTCTGTGCCAGTCCAGCGCTCGGCAACGTACCGAGATATTTCCGCAGCGCCCTTGGCGTCGCCTCGCGCCAATCGCACCCTCGCCCATTGCGACCAGTAGCCCGCGCGGCCCTGTTCCGCCTTGGCCGCCGTCATAGCCGCGCCATCCGCTAGATCGAGACGTCCGGCCTTCATATAGGCACGCGAGAGTTCTACATGAGCGGGGGCAAAGTTCGGATTGATATCACGTACCTTGCGCATACCGGCAATTATCTCGTCGGTTGCCTGTCCCGGGTTCGCTTCAGCCTTCAGCATCGTTGCGTAGTAGAGCGACAGGTAATCTTTGGGATCGCCCGCGATGGCCTTGTCGAATTCTGCCAGCGCCTCCTGGTCCTTACCGTCCTGGAAGGCCATAAATGCTTTCGTGCGGTGAACGACAGGAACCGTACTCTTCTGCTGTTCGGCCTGGGCCAGAAACTGTTCCGCTTCCTTCTTGCGATGAGTAGCCCGGTAGAATTCCGCCAGTTGCGCCGTGATCTCTTCCGGTGACAACTGCCTCGACACCACATCCTTTTCGTCTGGTTTCGGGGGATCACGCATCACCAGGATAGGGAAGGCAAACTTATCGACGTATTGGGTGAACTTGGTATCCATGGATCGCATGTCGCCGAACGTCTGTTCGAAAGCCTTTACCGCGTCCGGCTCGTGATGGAGATTTACGATGTATTCGTCCATCTTGCGGCCGTTTTCCATGCCGGGGCCAACGATCAACATGTGAGTGAGGGCCCATGACTGCGCGTAGAACCTGTACACCTTGTCTTCATCGCGGTAATAAGGAGAGCGCGCATCAACCGTGAGCAACGTCTTCAAAGGTATCGGTGCCACTCCCCGAACCGTGCGCAAGCGCGGGCTCGGCATGCCGAGTTTCGCCTCTTTGTCGGTGATTTCACTGGTCGCAAAAAATTCAGCCATTCCTTCATTGAGCCACACTGGGAGCGACACGAAATTCAGGCTCTCGAGGTTATGAAAATATTCGTGGCGAATGATCTCGTACGAGGGCTCGCCGAAGTCAAGCCGCAGCACCGCGTGGCTCTGTTCCCATCCGCGCATGAACGCACCGGCAGGTCGCGCCCGATGGCCTTCCCACATGGCGGGAAGCAGCGCCTTCATGGTGTTCTCGTCTCGAGCAGCGAACACCACGGTGGGCTCGGCGGTGTTCTGCCGGAGATTGTTCATCGCCTTGCCGATGACCGCACGAAATTGCTCGAGCTTCATGGCCGCTTCACGCGCCGACTTCTCGCTGGCGTCGCTGAACACCACAAAGTTTGCGGTTCGAACTTCAAACCATTTGCGGCGGGCAAGATCGTCAGCTTGCGTCGAGCTGGGTAGAACCGAGACAAAGAGAAGAAGAAGCGCACAGATACGCATAGGGAGCAGCAGCTTACCCCAGAAGGTGTTCTGTTTCGATGAGCAGTCACCTGAGTTCCGTAAAAAGGAACAACTTAGAAAGAGCTCAGCTACTTCGGCCGCACCACGACCTGCACCTTTGCCAACTCATTGGTAGCCGGGTAGGTAACCACGGGACTCTGCGTTATCACGAACCTCACAGCTTCAACTAAGTACATTCCAACGCCGCTCTTCCCGCCGAGGTTGATCTGATCTCCTGCTCGCGGCAACACGGTTAGCTGGGTTGTCGCAATAACCTCTCCAGCCGACACATATTCAACGATGACGTGACGGTCCAAC
>DASTGW010000201.1:0-2504 GCA_035718705.1 Terriglobales bacterium
TTCGCCGGCTGGCGCGGACATCCTGGTAGACGGAAAATTTGTCGGCAATACTCCGTCAGCGATTCACCTGGAGCCGGGCGAGTACACTGTTGCCGTCATGAAAGAGGGATACGGCAGCTGGGAGCGAAAAGTGACTGTGAGTGGCGGGAATGTGAATCTGGTGGCGGAACTGGAAAAGCAATAAAGGTAGAAAGGAACGAAGCCCGGCCGAGAGACCGGGCTTCTGTTTTTGCTGGCTGGTTATTTCCCTACTGCAGTCTCTTCCGTCTGGAGACGGATAACCTGCTTCTTGTTCGCCATCTGGATTTCCTTCAGGTTCGCGGTACCGTCGGAATTATCGGTGCGAACGATGCTGTTATAAGGTGCTGGATCGTTGCGATCGACCAGTTCAGCCTTCGTGGTGGCGACAGTTTTCGCGCCTTGCAGAACCGTGATGTCAGCGGACTTGCCCTTGATTTCGTAGCGCAGCGTGTAGTCGCCCGCGGGAACTTTCGTTCCGCCCACGTTCATCGTGGTATTGAAATGCACATTCTGATCGACAGCAAAGGCCGTCAGTGCAAAGACAGTAAAGATTGCGAACATAATTGCGATAGTTTTCTTCATTGTTTCTCCATTCAAGCCTAAGGGGTATGCGGCCTGTGGCCGCCAATTCAACCAGGCAAGAGTAGTCCACGCTGCACAAAAGGGCGGTGACGCACAGCACGTGCGCGTGTGGGAAGGGTTACCTAAGTATGTATCAGGCTGCGTTACCGAAAAAGCGGGGAGCACAAGGCTCCCTGCCACTACGCGCTAATTGCTGCCACCAGCACCGGCGTCGGCGAAGCGAATCGCATTGGCTTGATTGGCGAATTGAATAGAGACGAGTTTGGCGCTACCGTCTGAGCCACTCTCAGTGATCAGCGTGTCGCGATTCGTCTTCCTGGCTTCCACTAGTTGGGCCGACGTACTGGCGACCTCCTTCTTACCTTGCAGGAACTGGACCTCAACATTGGTTCCATTCACCGTATAGCGAACGTTGTACTGCCCAGCCTGCAGGGTGGTGCCGTTCAGGCTCACAGGTGAATAGAGCTTTACGGACTTCTCTGCCGAAAATGCTGCTACCGCAAAAAGCAAAGCAGAACAAAGCACAACGAACTTTGAGAACTTCTTCATCGCAGACCTCTCCTTCATGAGCCTTACGCCCAGTTGATGACGTTGACGGTTTGTGATCGGTACGTCGGCAAGCGAGTGTTCGCCAGTTGCCTTGTTAGACGGAGAAGGAGTAATCGGTAAGCGGCGATGGGATCATTGACCCATGCGGGCGGGATGATATGTGCGAACTACGTGCTCAGAATTTCAGCACCTGTTTGCCATAGTTCCTGCGCTCGAGCATGGCCCGGTATGCGTCTCCGGCTTTCTCGATCGGATACACCTCGCCGATCTGCGGCTTCAGATTTCCTGCCGCGATCCACTCCGAGAGTTGTTTCCAGGCAGGCTCCATGTATTCGGGATGCAGAGAGAGATGCGAGAGCCAGAGTCCCTGGACGGAAGCGTTCTTCGCGTACATGGTGCGGGTGTCGAATTGATGCGCGGCGCCAGTGGCCGAGCCGTAGACGATGCAGCGTCCGCCGAACTTAAGGCAACGCGTGCTCTTGGCTGTGTTCTCGCCGCCGAGCATGTCAAAAGCGGCGTCAACACCGTCGTTCTTGGTCATGTCGCAGACGACCTGCTCGTAGTCTTTCGCTTTGTAGTTGATACCGTGAGTGAGGCCGAGCTGTTTGGCTTTCGCGAGTTTCTCTTCGGACGAGGAAGTACCAAACATTTCGACACCAAGTAGTTTGCCGATCTGAACGGCAGCGGTGCCGACACCGCCAGCCACAGCGTGAATCAGCACTCGTGGGGTGCCTTTAGAAATTCGCGACGGAGTCTCGCCGGGAGGCGCCCAGAGACCAGCCCACCAGTAAGCAAAGAACGCGGTGAAGTAATTCACCGGGAAGGCGGCTGCTTCTTCGTACGACCATTCCTTCGGCTTCGCCCAGACGAAACTGCGGCGCGTAACGAGTCGCTCGGCGAAGGCGTTCGACTGCGTGTAACCCATCACTTCTTCGCTGGTGGCAAGGATGCAGCCGGAGAATTCGCGTCCGGCGATGAACGGCGGATGAGCCCCGCCAGCATAAGTGCCGTTGGCCATGAGGATGTCGGCGAAGTTCACGCCGCACGCTTTCACATTGACGAGCACCTGGCCTTCCTTGGGCTCGGGACCTTTCACATCCTGGACCTGGAGGACCTCCGGTCCACCGCTGCGCGTGACGACGAGTGCTTTCATGGGAGTGTCTCGAACGGAACGGGGGATTTTAGCAGAAGGAACAACTCACCACAGTGACACAGAGGGCGAGTTAGGTATTTGTCTTTGTGACTTGCTCAAGTATCCACCAAACCGTCTCGGCATGAATTCGTAATCGAACGCCAAGGTGCGATTGTCTGAGTACTTGGGCATGTGCAAGGAACTTACATATCGGAAGTTG
>DASTGW010000202.1:0-2359 GCA_035718705.1 Terriglobales bacterium
GGCGTCGCGAGGACGTGGACCGGGCTTGGGACCGTAGATCCATTGGCCGGCGAACAGATAGTGATCGAAGGTGCCGGTTTCGCTGGAGCACATCCGCCTGAATTCGTGACAGTGACGCTTGCTTGCGCGTGAGAAGTTCCGCCAGGACCTGTGGCGGTCAATGTATAGGTGGTCGTCGCAGCAGGCGAGACGGCGATACTTCCAGAAGTCGGTTGATTTCCGATTCCGTTATCGATGCTGACCGATGTCGCGTTCGAGGTGGACCACGTCAACGTCGACGATCCGCCTGCGGCGATGCTTCCCGGATTCGCCGCGAACGAAATCGTCGGTGGCTGGGTGCTGCTCGAGACGGTAACGGTCGTCGTGGCCGTTGATGTCCCGCCGGGACCTGTAGCGGTCAGGGTGTAAGTTGTCGTGGATGTCGGCGAAACCCCATAGCTGCCGTTCACCGGCACGGATCCAATACCGTTACTGAGCGAAACGGACGTTGCGTTAGAGGTGGTCCAGTTCAGGGTAGAGCTCTGCCCGGTGGCGATCGACGTTGGATTCGCCGAGAAGGAGATGGTAGGCGGTGGTTGCGCCGCGCTGACGGTAATGTTCTCCGCCTGCTTGATTACGCGCCCGGCGTTGTCCCATACCTGTGCCACCACATAGTGGCTCCCCGGGCTCAGGTTCGCGGTGGCGCTGATCTGCCCGCCGTTAACTTTACTGATAAGAGTGTTGTCGACGTACACGGCCATGGCGATGGAGCCTGCCGAGTCGTTGGCCGCTGCGACGATGTTTACCGGCGAAGTAACCGTTGCGTTAGGCGCCGGGGTGCAGATCGTCACCGATGGATTGGTGGGATTCAGTGCACAAGGGGCAGCAAAGGCGACGGTTGTAAGCAATAAGAAGAAGAGAGCCGAAATACAGAGGCGAAGTACAGCTTTACTACTTTTCATTCCCCAGTCCCTAAACCCTAGAGTTCGTCCCACACCACTGCCAACGAGGAGGAACATTGGCCAGTAAGGGTGAAGATGCTCCGGATGAGACCTGCTGTTTGCTCGCTACTCTGGAATTTATCAGAAAGTTACTGTATGCCTATCCCACACGCGGTGTTTCACTTAATCCGCGAGAAGCGTTTATACTGAAAAGCGATGGCAATTCTTAAAGACATTACGGCAATCGCCAAGGGCATGAGCATCACGTTCGCGGAGATGTTCAAGCCGACGATCGTCGAAAATTATCCCGACGGCCCTGGCCCGTTCCGCGGAGCTAAGTTCCAGGAGCGCTTCCGGGGCGTACACGTGCTCCAGCGGGACGAAAACGGCCTGGAAAAGTGCGTTGCTTGTTTCCTGTGTGCGGCCGCGTGTCCTTCGAACTGCATTTACATCGAGGCGGCTGAGAACACCGAAGACCATCGCATCAGCGGCGCAGAACGCTATGCCAAGGTGTACAACATCGACTACAACCGCTGCATATTTTGCGGATACTGTGTAGAAGCGTGCCCAACCGATGCAATTACGCACGGCCATGGCTTCGAAATCGCAACCTTCAACGCCAGCAACCTGGTCTACCGCAAGGAAGCCATGCTTGCACCTATGCCGGCGCATCTCGGAGCGAATGCCATGTTTAACTCCGCCGAGATGCAGGTCCAGGAGAAGCGGGCGAAGAAATAGCCGCGAATCGGAATCGACAAAGCCGGTCCGCGGACCGGCTTTTCTCATATATCTAACTGGTAAACCCGCTGGTGGAAGTTGCTGGTAATCTGAAGAGTGGCAGCAGCTTTCGAGTGGGGATCGGGTCAAGCGAACTAGATGAGTGATTTTCTAAAAGCCGTGCAGGAACGCGTCGTGATCTACGACGGCGCCATGGGGACGTGTATTCATCAGTTCAACCCCACGATCGATGATTATTGGGGAAAAGAGAATTGCAGCGAAGTCCTGAACCTCAGCCGTCCTGACATCATTCGTGACATTCACGCGGCTTACTTTGAAGTCGGTGCGGACATTGTCGAGACGAACACGTTTGGTGCTTCGCGGATCGTTCTGAATGAATTCCAACTCAGCGACAAAGTCGAAGAAATCAATCGTAAAGCGGTGGAGATCGCGCGCGAGGTTGCGGATTCGTATTCCAGCAAGGGCCGTAAACGGTTTGTGGCCGGGTCGATTGGGCCGACGACGAAGCTGCCGTCACTTGGGCATATCACCCTCGACGAGATGGTGGCCGTTTTTGCAGAACAAGGTGTCGCGCTCATTAACGCCGGCATCGACGTACTGCTGATCGAAACGTGCCAGGACATCTTGCAGACCAAATGTGCCATCATCGGCCTGCTCGACGCGATGAAGAAAACCGGGCGTGAAGTGCCGATCCAAGCGCA
>DASTGW010000203.1:0-11571 GCA_035718705.1 Terriglobales bacterium
AAGGCCGTCCTCAGCCGCGGAGTCCTGCTCGCGATTGTGGGCACGACCTCGGGTGTCGTCGCCGGCGTGTTTTGTGCTCGCGTGTTGCAGAGCTTCATCTACGGCGTTAAAACCAGCGACCCTCTGACGCTCGTCGCCGTAAGCACCGTGATCGTGCTGGCAACGCTTCTCGCCTGCTACTTGCCCGCGCGACGTGCCTCACGGATAGACCCCATGGCCGCCCTTCGAGAGGAATAGCCGTCCATTCTAGTGCGTAAACGACACGTTAATCCCCGTCGTCAGCACGATGTCGTTCTTCTTCTTCCCCACCGGCGGATTCGTTACGTAGATATCGCTGAATGAGTTCTGCCAGCCCAGCCACTTGCTTAGCTTGGTCACAGTTCCTAAATCGAAGTTCGTACGGTACTCGCCGGTGTTGCTGAGGTTGGGGTAGAAGTTCAGCTTCTGGTTGATGACCGTGGACAACCGCACCTTGTGCATGAATTCTTCGCCTAATGTCAGCGCGGCGAAATTGCGGGTGAAGGTCGAGTACTTCTCACGTGTGTAGTTGCCGCCGCCGAGAAAGTCGAGCGTGGTGCGCTCACCTTTAATGGCGTGCCAGCCTAAGCCGCCGCCGAGCAGCGCGCGTAAATCGAGAGACTGCAGTGAGTCGCTCATGAAGTCGCCGTTCACGAAGGCGAAGAGGCGCGGGGTGAGATTGCGATCATAGCGGGCGCCTCCCATGACGTTGTTGGCCGTCGTGCTGGGGACGGCGCCGGGAGCGTTGTTCTTGGAGTTTACCTGGTTGAAGTACAGGCTCAGCTTGTCATTGGTGGTCTTGCGGTCAGCGAGAACCGCGACGGCCAGGTTAGTTGTCTGACTGTTGCCGGCGGTAAGCGCGAATCCGAGATTGATGCCGCCATTCCATCCGTGAAGCAGGTCCGGATGCAGCGCCTTCTCGTACGCCTCCTGATCGGCGGGCGAACGCAACGCGGTGACGTCGGCCTTCGGCACATTGACCGTGCCGGAAGTCGAGGCGACCACCAGGGTGTCGTCCTTGGTCGTGACAGTGCCTGAGATTGGCGGCTTGTCGGCGGCGGTGGTGATGACGACGGGCTTGTCGGCAACGAAGTCCTTGATGCCGCTCCACTTGATTTCCACGGTTCCGGCAAGTTCTGTCTTTAACGTGAGAGTTTTGCCATCGGACTTAACCACCGTGCCGGTGATGTGGTCGCCATTGGTGAGCGTCACCTGGTCGGCAAAAAGTTGTAAGGAGAAGACGACGAGACACACGACAACAACGAAATAAGCGCGGCGCATGAGCAACTCTCCTATGCGGAAGATGGTAGTTCTCGTAACGGGCCAGATCAATTCCGCAACTCTGCTTGTCTGATTGGGATGGCAGAAGCTACTCGGGATGTTTCCGGGATTGGGAAAATCTTCCCGAGGCGGTCCGTCAGTTCAAGAAGTGCAAACGGCAGTGCGCCAGTGGTTGTGGGTCACAGAGTTGCCAAAACCCGGTGACTGATACTGGGTACCGTCACCGGGAGCGATTACCCAGGCCCATTACCGAAAAACGACACGGTGCGGTAAAAACTGCCGAGTTTCCTACAGTGGAAAAGTTCTGTAAGTGTCTGAAAAATAAAGTGCCTGATTAAGGCAGTTGACTTGCACAAAGCTAGGGTAAATCCCCCGAGGAGGTAGTTTTGGCCGCATTGAGTGGACTGTTCTCGTCTGATCTGTACGAAGATGGTGTGGAGCGCCGTCACGCCCTGATGATGGGCTCTCGGTGCGAACAACGCAATGGAGAACGTCAACTCACGACCATGCCGGCGACGGTGTTTCACCAGGAACGTCGCCATGTCGGTCTAGTTCGTGATCTCAGCGAAAGTGGACTGTTTGTCTATTCAGATTTCGAACCCAAGCAGAATGACCGCCTCTTCCTGATTTTGAAGGTCACACAGAACGACGGTTCCAGCACCAAACTGGAGTGCAGCGGACAGGTGGTTCGCGTGGAATCGGCGATCGCCGGTGCGGCAGTGGGAATCGCCGTTAAACTGGATGGTGTGGCGCTCGGCGAGAAGGCCTAGGCTCCGTCAATTTTATAAAGTTTTCATAACGGGAGGGATCGCCGTCACAGGTCCCATTTTCATTTTCTATTAACTTCCCTGAGCTGATTCTTCCCCTTCCGCAATTCGGAATTCTCGTTGACGCCATTCGAAAAATGTCAGCGCTGTGATATCGTCCTAGAGACTTCCCAAGCCGCCCTCCGTGCGATCCTGCCTTTGAAGCAATCCACGCCGACGGATGAGAGAGAGACGAATGAAGAACATCTATGTGGGTAATCTCGACTATTCCACTAGTGAACAGGATTTGCGCGGCTTGTTTGAGCCGTTCGGACAGGTGGACAACGTAAGCGTCGCGAAGGACAAATTCAGTGGCCAGTCGCGCGGATTCGGATTTGTGGAAATGGCCAACGACGAAGAGGCGGAAAAGGCCATCAACGAGTTAAATGGCAAGCAACTGGGACGGCGCAACCTGACCGTGAACGAAGCACGTCCTCGTGAAGCACGTCCTCCGCGCAGTGGTGGGTTCGGCGGTGGCCGAGGCGGTGGCGGCTTTGGCGGCGGCGGCGGACGCGGTGGAGATCGCGGAGGCCGTGGCGGCGGTGGTGGTGGCCGTGGACGAGACCGTGGCGACCGCGGTGGTGACCGCGGCGGTAACTGGTAATTCCTGAACTCGTGAATCCCCATCGGCGTCGAGAAATCACGCAGATGGGGATTTCTGTTTCTGCTACTTGGCCTCGAAAACTGTCTTACCGCCAACGACGGTGCGCAACACCTTAGTCTTCAGGATCTCTTCCGGGGCGATCTTGGTCAGATCCCGATCGAGGACAACAAAGTCCGCCAGCATGCCAGGCTGAAGTAAACCCTTCGTCTGCTCCTCGAATTCCGCATAAGCTGAGCCGGTAGTATAGGCAGCGATCGCCTGCTCAATCGTTAACTTCTGCTCGGGATAATAAGACTTTGTTCCCGCTTCGTTCTTCCTTGTTATGGCTGCATACATGCCGCGGAATGGCGTGAGTGGCTCGACGGGATAGTCGGTGCCGAACGCGAGCATCACTTTGTTCTTCGCGTAGTCAGCCCATGGGTACGAATGCTTCGCCCGTTCGGGGCCGATGCGCTCTTCCGCCCAGTTCATGTCGGTAAGCAGATGGTTCGGCTGGACGGACGCGATGACGCCGAGTTTCGCGTAGAGCGGCACCTGTTCGGCCGTTACAACCTGGTCGTGCTCGATGCGAAAGCGGAAGTCGTCCGTAGATTGCGACGAACTCGGATGCCTCAAGAGATTCTCGCGAATTGCATTCTCGGCGTCGGCGAAAGCGTTGAGCGCAAGTTCCGCGCCGCCATCGCCGATGGCGTGAAAGCCAATTTGAAATCCGGCGGCAACGCGGTCGCGCGTCATCTTATTCAGAGTGGCTTGATCGTATTGAGGCAAGCCGGTGTTGTGGGGGTCGTCGCGATAGGGCGCGAGCAGCGCGGCCGTACGCGACCCGAGCGAGCCGTCCATAAAGCCCTTCAACATGCCGGTGTGAAGCATGGAGTCGGTATTGGGATGGCGAGCGCGATGCTGTTGCAAGGTCTCCACTGGATCCCGAAAATTCAGCCACTCGCTCACTCGAATCGGCAGCTTGCCTTCGCGCTCCATGTCTTCCATGACCAGGAAGTCTTCCCAGGCTGAGTTGTCCTGCACGCTGGTGAGACCGTGCTGCACGGCGTCTGCGAAAGCAAGTTCGAGTCCACGCCGACGTTGTTCGGGTGTAGGCTCCGGAATCTTGGACGTGACCAGTTCTTGCGCGCTCTCGCGCATGATTCCAGTCAACTGCTTGTCGGAATCGAGATCGGCCGACCCACCTTCGGGCATTTTCGTTTGCGGCGTTACCCCCGCGGCTTTGAGCGCGGCTGTGTTCGCAATGGCAATGTGGCCATCGATGCGAACGAAGTAAGCTGGATGATCGCCGGTTACTGAATCAATATCCTGTCGCGACGGCAATTTCTGGCCGGGCCACAGGGTGTGGTCCCAACCCCCACCTACAATCCATGCGCCAGGCGCTGTTATCTTCGCGCGCTGCGCGATGCGCGACTTCATCTCCTCGAGCGATTTCACACCGACTAAATCCACGTTGAGCTTTTCACGGCCGCCGCTCGCCAAATGCAGATGCGCATCGTTGAAGCCGGGCATCGCGAAATGTCCGCCGAGATCGACCGTCTTCGTCTTGTTGCTGTGAAACTTCCTTATCTCTTCGTCAGTGCCGACGGCGAGAATCTTGCCGTCCTTTACGGCGATGGCCTGCACCCTCTGTTTCGATGGCGCCTTTGCTCCAGGCATATAAGGCAGTACGGCGCCGGTGTAAATATCGCCGTTCATGAATATGAAGTCGGCCGAGCCGTGTTTCTGCGCAGAGACGTTCGTGGCAAGCATGACGGTGAATGCAAGCAGTAGAGCTGGCTTCAAAATTGTGTCCTCGAAAAGAGCTAAGTAGCAGAGGACGAGAAGATTACTTTTTTCCGGAGGATTGAACAACTCCAGCAATCGAAAGCGTGCTCAGCAGAATGCGTTTGAGCCCGAGTTCTCGCTGGGACGGATCGTACCACTCGTGCAGGGTATGGGCGCCCCCGCCACTGCCACCAGCCCCGATCGCCACCGCTTCCCTGCCTTGCGCTAACGGGATGTTCGCGTCGGTGGAAGCGCGTTGCAGGCGCGCCGAGTTGTTCAGGTGCTGATCAACGGCCTGCAGTGCAGCCATCAGGCGCGAGTTTGACCTTAACTCAGCCGCCGGACGGTTGCCAATCTGCTTCATATCATAAGTAAGAGAGGGAGTGCTGCCATCTGACTTGCGCAGTCTCGGAACAGAGGTCTCAAGCACAGCGTGATTCAGTGCTTCGCGTAACGACTTCTCCAGCTTTACGATTTCTTCCGACGATGCAGAACGCAGATCAACCCGCATGCGGACTGTCTCCGGAATGGAGTTAACCGAGGTCCCGCCTTCGATCACCCCCACATTAAAAGTCGTCTTGGGATCGGATGGAACGACAGTGCGGCTGAAGTCGTCAATGGCACGCGCGAGCGCGACGATCGGGTTAGGCGTTCCGAAGTCCGACCACGAATGCCCTCCCTGCCCACGCATGGTGACTTCGAAGCGCTTGCTGCCGAGCGCCTGGGTCACGATGCTGTCGGTGCCAGCGCCGTCAATCACGATGGTGTACTGGATCTTCCCGGCCCATTCGGAATCGCCGAAAAGATAACGCATGCCGCGGACGTCGCCCTCACCCTCTTCCCCGACGTTTCCAACAAAGAGAATAGGCAGGTTCGTCCTGATCTTCGCCTCTTGAAGCGCGGCGGCAATTGCCAGTAAGCCGGCCACACCGGCCGCATTATCGGAGATGCCGGGTCCCAGAAGGCGGTCGCCATCACGCTTGATGTCGAGCGGAGTTCCCGCCGGAAACACCGTATCAAGATGCGCCGTGAGTGCGATCACGTCCCTGGATTTCGCGTTCTCGCCAGGGCGTACGCCGATGACATTCCCGATCTGGTCTACATGAACATCGTTCAGGCCGAGCTCGATGAACTTGCTCTTGAGCCACTCGGCTCTCTCTTGTTCTCCGAACGGAGGTGCCGGAATGCGAGCTACTTCCATTTGCGAATCGCTGATTTCACGAGCGTGGGCACGAAACCAATGGAAGGCCGCATGAACTTCCGGCAACGCGGCGAGACGGCTTACTTCCTGGCGTGAGGATCGGGTCACGTCAGGTTCGTTGGCAGAACTGCCTGTTTGTGCCGGAGATGAGGGCATAAGAACGAATAACGATATTACAACGGGGGGAATGAATCTCGATATGCGTCTGGGCACCATGTTCAAACAGGCCGCAGACATTCTACGAGGCGGCGCCTCCGGCGGAAACCCGGCAACATTCGAGAATCTCGGATTCGGTCAGCACGCGATCGGAACCCTTGGCACGTGACATGATGCGATCGACCACTGCATCATCGGCTGAAATGCCACGCTTCTGCAGCCAGAAGATGACATTCGACTTGCCGCTCATCGGGCCGATCTCGATGATCTGCTCCAGCCCAAAGAAATGGGCCGGCACCCCGGAATAGACATTGTTTGCCAGTTCGAGGTCGTCCTTGTGAAAAGCCTTGATGATGGCCGCCGCATGAACTCCAGTGGCGGTGCGGTAGGCATCATCTCCAATGACCGGATAGTTACGGGGAATAGGAACGCCGGTCGCCGCGGAAATCTTCTCGCAGTACTCTTTCAGGCGCGTAAGGTCCTGCTTGTCCCAGGGTGAGATGCCCATCAGTTTCAGGTTCACCAGCATCTGGTCCATCTGCGTGTTGCCCACGCGTTCGCCAATGCCGAGGGCCGTTGCATGAACGCAGGTTGCGCCACCCATTAAAGCGGCGAAGGAATTAGCCAAGCCCATCCCGCGATCACAGTGACCGTGCCAGTCGATCCGAATCTGCTGCCCTGAGGGCTTCACCACTTCGGAGTTGATATACCGGATGAGGTGAATCACGCCCATCGGAGTAGCATGACCGCAGGTGTCGGCCACGACCACCGCTTTTGCGCCTGCGCGTATCGCCGCCGTGTATAGCTTCTTCACGGTCTCAGGATCGCACCGCGTCGTGTCCTCGGTCACGTACATCACTTCAAGTCCGTTGCTCACTGCGAACTTGACTGCACGTTCCGTGGTTGAAAGCAGAAAGTCTTCCGACCAGCCTTCGGTATAGCGCCGGATCGGGCTCGAACCGATAAACATTGCCACCGCGATCGGAATACCCGTCTTCTGCTGCAACTCGATAATCGGCTTAATGTCGTTTTCGTGCGTACGGGCTGCGCAATTAGGGCGCAGCTTCATGCCAGTGTTTGCGATCTCGCGCGCAATCGCCTCGCAATGCTGGTAGGCGCGCGGACCAGCGCCGGGCAGACCGATATCGGCAAAGTTGATACCGAGCGCTTCCATCAAATGCAGGATTTCAAGTTTCTCGGGAATCGACGGATCGCGCACAGACGGGGACTGTAAGCCGTCGCGAAGGGACTCGTCATCGAGCAGAACGGGACCCCTGGGCTTAGCATCGGGACCGGGAATGTTGTTCCAGTCGTAGATCAGATCGGCGCAATTCATCGGCAGAGATATGCCTCAGCATCCGGTTAGATGCGAACTTCCCCACAAATTCGTTGAAAGAATTGTATCGCGAGCACCTATACACGTACATTCATAGGCCATGAGAGCGAAGGTTCAGCTGCGAACGGAACGACTTTTACTGCGAGCATACGAAGATAGCGACGTCCCCCGGATCGTACCTCTGCTCGGCGCCTGGGAAGTGGTCGTCAACACGCTGCGAGTCCCTTATCCATACACGCACAACGATGCACGCGAGTATGTGAAAGGCGGATTGAACCAGGAAGTCCAAACGCGTTTCGGCATCTTCGACGCGAATACCGGCGATCTGTATGGCGGCATCGGCTTGATGCCCGAAGAGCAGCATCAACGCGCCGAGATTGGCTATTGGATCGGAAAGCCCTTTTGGGGTAGAGGCTATGCGACCGAGGCCGCGCGCGAAATGGTCCGTTATGGATTTGAAACGCTAAAACTGAATCGCATTTACGCCGGTATATTCGAAGGCAATCCATCCTCGGTTCACGTGCTGGAGAAACTCGGCTTTCAATACGAAGGCACGCTGCGCAAGCACTATTTCAAGTGGGACAAGTTCCTCGACAACATTTCTTATGGAATGTTGGCCGAGGATTGGAAACGCTTGTCACGCTGACCCTCCCGTACAATCTCTAAATGGCGAACGTTGCGCTCTATCGCGATCTGGCTTACGTGTTCGTCGGTGCCGTCATCGGCGGACTCGCGGCCCGCAAATTACGCCAACCCACCATCCTTGGCTACGTACTTGCCGGCATCGTGATCGGCCCTTTCACGCCGGGTCCGCGCGTACATGACGCCCACTCGCTGGAACTGCTGGCGGAGATCGGCGTCATCCTCCTCATGTACTCGATCGGCATCGAGTTCTCCCCGCGCGATCTATTGCAAGTGAAGTGGGTCTCCCTAATTGGGGGACCGATCGGGATCTTTCTTTCCATCGGCATGGGAATCGCGGTTGGGTTACCACTCGGCTGGTCCTGGATGCAGGGCGCCACGATGGGAGCCATCCTCAGCGTCGCCAGCACCATGGTGCTCTCCCGACTGCTGATCGACAGCAATCGCCTGCTCTCCTCCGAAGGCAAAGCCATGATCGGGATCACGCTCATGGAAGACTTCGCCGTGGTGGTAATGACGATCGTGTTGCCGGTGCTGTCGAATTTCACCCCCGACAAGATCACCGCTCTGGGGATGTCGTTTTTGAAGGCAGCTCTGATACTGATCCCAGTAGCTTTCCTTGCTGCAAAACTCGTTCCGCCTTTGCTCGCGCGGGTGGCGGGCACGAAGAGTGCGGAATTGCTGGTACTTGTCGCTGTCGCGCTTGGGTTTGGGATTGCTGCGCTCACCCAGGAAGTGGGACTTTCGCTCGCCGTTGGCGCCTTCCTGGCGGGGATGGTGATCAGCGGCTCTCAGTATGCCCATGAAACGCTTTCACAATTGCTGCCGTTGCGCGACGTGTTTGTAGCCCTGTTCTTCGTAACCATCGGCACTTTGGTCAATCCACGCGCTCTGCTCACCCACCCGGGATTGCTGCTGGTGTTGCTCGCGATGATCATCGCCGGAAAATTCGTGATCTGGGCAATGGTGGCGTTGCTATTCCGCTATCCGTGGAGGTCGGCCCTTCGCATCGGGATCGGCCTGACGCAGATCGGCGAATTCTCTTACGTACTTGTGCAGGTGGCGAAGAACGCGTCCTTGATCGACGACACCTTCTACAACGCGACGCTCATGGCTTCGTTGGTCAGCATTCTGCTGAATGCATTCCTCGTCCGCGCGTCGGAAAGAATGCTACCCCCGGTGCCGGAGGCTGCGGCCTGACAACATCCCCTTATCCTTCGTATCGGGGCCGCATCGCGCCTTCGCCAACCGGGTTGATGCATCTCGGTCATGCACGAACTTTTTGGACAGCCTTTGAACGCGCGCGACAATCAGGCGGCGTACTCGTCTTCCGCAATGAAGATCTCGACCCGCAACGCTCGAAACGCGAATACTCGGAGGCCATGATCGAAGACCTGCGCTGGCTCGGGATCAAGTGGCAGGAAGGACCGGACGTCGGCGGTCCGTTTGCTCCTTATGTGCAGAGCATGCGACGGGATTTGTATCTGAGCGTGTGGCGCGAGTTGCGTGCCGGAGGGTGGATTTATCCTTGCAGTTGTTCCCGCAAAGACCTCGCCGACGCCGCTCAGGCACCGCACGAGAGCAATGACGAACCGTTGTACTCAGGCAGGTGCCGCGGGAGCCGATCGAACGCGCCCGATCCGCGGGGAGTCAACTGGCGCTTCCGCGTGCCGGACGGCCGCGTGATTCGGTTCCACGACGGTGGTCAAGGAGCACAAGGGTTTGAAGCCGGGAAAGACTTTGGCGACTTCGTGGTATGGCGCCGGGACGACGTTCCTGCGTATCAGCTGGCGGTAGTTGCCGACGATGCCGCGATGCACATTACGGAAGTGGTTCGCGGCGCCGATCTGCTCAAATCAGCCGCACGGCAGATACTGATTTTTGAGGCATTAGGAATAAAGCCGCCCGACTACTTCCACTGCGATCTTGTCCTCGACGACACAGGCACACGCCTGGCCAAGCGGCACGACGCACTCAGCTTGCGGGCTTTGCGGGAGGCAGGAATGTCAGCCGAAGAAGTACGGTCGCGCTGGTAGCGCTACGCCGTCGGCGCCGGCTTCGGTGTCTCGTCTTTCTTATCGTCGTCGCGCAACGCGCTCTTGAAGCTGCGGATACCTTCTCCCAGACCCTTTCCGAGATCACCGATCTTCTTCGGGCCAAACAAAAGGAGCGCAATACCGAAAATGACGAGTAGCTCAGGTACGCCTAATTCACCAAACATACAATTCCTTCACCTGTGGTGTAACTGATTCTAAACCCGCAAACTCGACGTTTGTTCCAGCCTTATCAAGAATAGTCATAAAAAACCTGTAAAGAAGAACGCCGCCCCGTAGGACGGCGCCGTGGAGAGGATGGATATTACTTCTGGAGTTTACGGCGCACCGAGCCGATCACTCCCGCCAGACCCGATCCCAACAGCATCATGGAACCCGGTTCGGGAACGGATGTGACTGTGGCCGAGTAGATCAGGTAGTCGTTGTTGGTATTGCGATTGTTCTGCCAGTCGAGAGCAGTGAAGTACAGATACTTGTTGTTTGTGCCGCCGGTCAGTCCAAGCACCGGCTCGAAACCGGTTCCAATCGTGCAAAGATTGTTGGCTGCACCGCCGGTAACGAAGTCGCACAAAGTCGTAAACGCCGGCGATGCGTTCGGATCCCCTGTCATAGAACCCTTGAGCACACCGCGCTCCCACTGGTTGGGGTCCGTGCTGTCGTTTTTGTCTAACGACGAGAGCTGCACCGACTTCCAGGCATAACCGTCAGGAAGCTTAAGTACGATTAGTTCGGCTCCCCCAGAGTTATCGAGTTCGTTGTAGTCGCCACCGCCGCTGCCGGTACCACAATTGTTCCCGTCGGCAGTGCTGCAGATTCCGACTCCGCGGTCATTACTCTGATTGCGGCCAAACAGATTAGCGTCCACCCATTGGTTGTTGATGTACTGGTAACCGTGCACGCCGATGCCGTTAATGGTGGCGGTGGCTGAGCCCCAGTTCCCCACCGGTGAATTGAAATTTGCCGTGATTGTGCCGGCCTGCAGTGACGCCGTTGCAAACAGCATCAGGCAGCAAACCGCCAGCGCAATTCGCCTCATGTCTTTCTTTCTCCTAATTAGCTGGGCTAATTGTGGATTACTAGTCGCACTCTAGAGGCCAATTCGGAAGCGGCGATAGGAAGTGGAATCAACAACATACGTTCGTGACTGCCGTAACTGTTACCGCAAAGTTATGCACATTCACGGCACAACGATCTTCCATGCGAGACAGAAAGGCAAAAAAATAACGCCGCTCTGCGGGAGCGACGTTAAGTGGAGGGCCTTGCTTGTTTTTACTGTTCTACATCCGCCGGGTCACCTGCGATTGCGTCCTTTGTGGGGCAACCGCAACCGGCCAAATCGGTCTTTGCGGGGGGAGGGCTGAACCGGTTTCGCCGGATGCGTCCGCCATCCCAAGTCAACCGCGGAACTTGCGTCGAATCCCTAAACTCGCGCCACCAAGTCCAGTTGCAAGCAGTATCAGGCTGCTGGGCTCGGGAACGTCGGGGGGTGGAGGAGTGTTGACCGTCACGCTCCGAAGTAGGTAGTCATTTCCAAAATTCGGATCCGTGGAACCGGGAGTACCGTCACCGGCCCACACGTAAAGATACGTCCCTTTGGCAGTAATGACCGGCGGACCGGCCCAGTTCAGATCTGCATCGGTGCCAAAGATAGGTGTGAGATTACAAGGCGGATTCGTGATTCCGCCGTCGATCGTGAACGTGCAGAT
>DASTGW010000204.1:0-9551 GCA_035718705.1 Terriglobales bacterium
GGGAAGGGACCGATGTTCGGAGTTCCCTTCTCATCCAGAGCCAGGTTCCATCCGATAATGCAGCGTGCCCAATTGCGCAAAATACCGGCATAGGTCGAAGCCCATTTCGTCCAGTCCGTCATGTATTCCGGATCGGTATAGTCCGGGCCACCTTCCGTCCAATAGGTGTGCTTTTCCGGATGTGCCTCATGCACTCGCGACATCATGTCCGGCGTCCCGGCATATCCGTGCCACGCAACGCCATCCACATACTTGTTCGTGGCCGGATCGTCCAGCGTGCAGATCGCTCGTCCCCACAGGTTGTAATTGTGATCGAGAATCCAGATCTTGGTCGTGATGTTCTGCTTCTCAAACTCCGGCCCAAGGTAGCGAGAAATAAACTCGATCTCGTACTCTTGCCCGAACAGGCAGGCAGGCATGCGTGCGTCCTGGTCGGTATCCACTTCGTTCTGCGACGTCACCGCGTTGATAGCCACGCCTTCCGCTTCGTACGCCTTCAGAAACTTGGCAAAATAGTTCGCGTAGGGCGCATAGGCGCTCTTCTTGAAATTGCCGCCAAGCATGGAACCGTTCTGCTTCATCCACGCCGGAGGACTCCACGGCGTCGCAAGCAAAAACAGGTCAGGGTTGATCTTGCGCGCATCACGTATCGTCGGAAGGATGTACTGCTTGTCGTGATCGATCGAGAATCGTTTCAACTCAGGATCAGGTTCCGCGCCTTCGTCGTAGCTGAACACCTTCCTCGAGTAATCGCTTGCGCCGATGCAGGTACGGCAAACGCTGAACGCCATCTCTTTCGGCGAAAAGTATTCGTTCAACAGTTGTTCCCGAACCGCCGGAGCAAGCTGGCTGAAGTTGTAGCAGGCAGCGTCGGTGAAGGCCGCGCCGAACCCGAGAATGTCCTGATACGCCTTGCTGGTGTCGAGAAGTATGGTGTCGCCACTGCTTCCTCCCGTCTTCCACAGTAACGAAGGTTGAGCCGCATATCTTTGCGAGCCCGCGGTCAGCCACACCGATATCTTTCCACTCGGAGTGGAAATGCCGGAATCCTGCCCTAGCGCAGGAAGAGCGTTCGATACGGCAAGCCCTGCCGTACCCGCAGCCGCCAGCTGGATGAACTTCCGACGAGAGGTTGACATGACTTCGTCTCCTTTCTAAGTCCCGTGGATTCTCTGAAAAAAAGGCCCGCGGTTGCAAGTCGCGGGCCGAGTTCAAGGAGCAGCTTAGAAGTTGATCTTCATGGCCAACTGCAATTTGCGCTCATTTCCGCCATCTTTATACTCGCCGAAATAAGCGCCCATGTTCCCTGTCTGATTCGCCGGACGCAGTTGCCAATCACGCACCACCGGATACTTGCCGTAATTCCAGACAAGATCCCACGGATTGCCGCCGCCCGTCCCCAGGTTCAGACCATAGAACTGCGGATGGTTGAAGAGGTTGAAGGCTTCCACGCGGAGTTCCAGCGAGCGCTTCTCGCTTCCAAGAGGCAGATGTTTGGAAACTGCCATATCGAAGTTGTTGGTACCGCCGCTGCGGATGTAGCGCTGCGGATAACGTCCCGTCGGCGCTCCCAGGCTCGGGAATGCCAGTGACGTCGGGTCCATATGGCTATAGGGATTTGATGTCGCCTTGCTCGGGTCTGAAACCAGCACCGGATTCCACCACTCGGTGTAAGTTCCGCTCACGTATTCGTTCGCCCACCACAACGAGTTTCCGTCAACGTTGACCGGAGGCCCACTGATGAACAGCGCCACGCCAGAAACCGTGTAGTTGTCGAGAACATACGAGAGGAACTTCGAATCGCCCAGTTTCTTGCTGATCTTTGGCAGGTCGTAGCTGTAATTGATCGCCAGATCATGCGGACGATCCCACGACGCCAAGGTGTAGTTGAACTTCTTCGGATCGATGATGCTCGTCCATTGACCGTCTTCGTTCGACGTCGTCATCGTCTTCGACCAGGTGTACGCCGCGCCAAAGTTCAGCGATTTGCCGAAGCGCTTGTTGGCCGAAATCTGCAGCGAGTTGTAGTTGGCGTCGCCATCCCAATTCATATATGGGATGTCGGCATAGCCCTTGTACTTGCGCAGGAAGTTGATGTCGAAAGCCTTGTCCGCCATGTATTGGAAGCCGGCATTCTTGTAAACGTCGGGGATCCATGTTTCCGGAGAAACCTGGCAACGATTGGTCGATTCGCCGCAGTACTTCGCGGGATCCTGCGCGGCCGCCGTGAACAGATATCCGAACGGGATCGCGTTCAGGTTGTACTTCTGCGAAAGGTGACGCGACTGCGAACCTACGTAGCTGACGTCCATCACCGTGCCCCAGCCGAGATCGCGCTGGATGCCCAGGCTGTAGCTGTACACCGTCGGCACCTTACCGCTGCGCTCCCACGCCGTCACGTTGATCGGCGTCTGCACCGTCGAGGCCGTCAAGTTGGAGATATCCGACATCAGGCCAGGCGTGAAGTTCACCTTTTGTGATGTCAAAGGATTATCGGTGACCTGCGAGTAAATCGGGTTTCCTTGGAAGCGGTCGTGAGTCATGCCGGCGCCGCCACGGAGAATCGTCTTACCATCGCCGAACATGTCGAAGGCAAACCCGAAGCGGGGCTGAATCATGATTCCACGATCATCAAACCCGCCGCGCGGATACCCCTTCGCCGCGTCCACGATACCGTTGCGTACGTTGCCGACGCCCGGAATGATCGTGCCGATGAGCGACTTATCCACGATCGCATTTGAAACCGGATCGTATCCACGTCCGGTTCCGTCAGGCAAGGTCTGGTACAAGCGCACTGCCTGCGCCGGGTCATACGCCGCCGGATCAAAGAATTGCGCACGCTCAAAGCGATCGTACTGAGGCTGCACCCAGGCGAAACGCACGCCGTAGTCCAGCGTCAGGCGATGGTTGACTTTGAAGTTGTCCTGCAGGAACCATTCAAGGTTCGTGTAGCGGAAGAACCCGCGGGGACGGGACGCGTTCTGATCGTAGCTGCTGTAGTAGCCGAGCAGGGCGTTCGCATAGGGATCGCCCGTCTGCATCGGCTGGACGTTCGGGTCTTTCTTGCCGTCGAAGAAGAACTCTCCGTTGTAATTGCCCCAGGCGTCCTGGTCCTTGCGCAGTCGTTCGAAGAACACGCCAGCTTTCAACGTGTGCTTACCGATCATCTTGCTGATGTTGTCGTTGATGTTGATGACAGTTTGAGCGTTGTTCCACGGCAGCGCACCGAGGTAGCTCCACGTTCCCCAAGTGTCCTGGCGTCCATCGAAATGGAAATCAGGTACTGGAGTATTGCCCGTCACCGGAAAGAACAACGGAATTCCCAGGTTGTAATTCGAAGTCGCTACCGTGTTTCCGACCGAATAAATCTGCTGCTTGTTCACCGACCAGCCAATATTCAACTGGTTGATCATCGTCTGGCTCAATGTGCTGGTCAGGTTCGTCGAGATCGTGTAACCGGGCTCCGACAGAAACATTCCGTTCGGGAATTGGAAGTTTGAAATACCCGACGAGTTCAAACCTTCCGGCAGAGTCTGTGTCCCTTGATTGTTAACCAACCGGAAGAACATGCGATTGGCAGCATTGATCTGGTAATCGACACGGCCGATATCTTCGCGCCGCGGGAATGCCGTCGTCTTTCCGACGATGAAGTTATAGCGGTTCCACCCGGCCACTTCATCCGACGTATTTGGACGCGGATACAGATTCAACAGTGCGTTCTTCATATAAGGAAGAATGCGGTTGGAAGGAACGATGTTTCCGGCGAACGGAAGGCCCGTTGTCGGATCCGTAATCACAATCGGATTACCCTTACCGTCCGTGCTCTTTGAAAAATCGCCGTCGATTTCCGCGAGTGTCGGTACGTACACCTTGTCGAAGCCGCCCGGCAGCAATTGACGATAGAACTGTTGATTGAAATAGAAGTACAGCTTGTCGCGATTCTTGTTGAACGAGGTTCCCGGGATGATCACCGGCCCCCCGATCTGGTAGCCAACATAGTTGTAGCGGTACGGCTGTATCGGCTGTGTCGCATTACCCGACTGTTTTGCCAATGCGTTTGACTGCTTCTGGAACCACGGCATCGCATTGAACCCCTCATGCCGATGGAACCACGTAGCTCCACCGTGGAACTGATTGGTGCCGCTCTTGGTCGAAATAGCGAGGTATCCGCCCGCTGCTTTTCCGTATTCCGCCTGGTAGTTCGAGGTGAGAATCTTGAGTTCGCCTACCGCGTCAGGGTTCAACGTGACTTGGGTTGCGCAATTGCAGCCGTTATCGATGTTGGTAATTCCATCCACCGTAACTTGCGTCTGGCCGGCACGAGTGCCGTTTACCTGGAAGCTGCCCAGTCCGCCTTTGTTCGACTGTTCGCCGTTGAATGTGCTGATGACACCCGGAATCACCTTCAGGTAATCAAACAGCATGCGGCCGTTCATACCCAGGTCGTTTAACTGCTTACTAGTTACCACGCCTGCGCGCTCACCGGATTCCGATTGCAACTGCAATTCACCAGGAGTCGCTTCGACCGTAACCGATGCGTCAGCCGCGCCCACTTGCAGAACGAACGATCCCACACTCAGCCGATCGCCCGATCCCAGAGCCACCTGTGTTTTCGAGAACTGTTTGAAGCCGGCAGCGGTGACCGTAATGGTGTATTCACCGGGAGGCAGCGAGGTGAAGGAAAACGTTCCTTCTCCGTTGGTGGTCGTAACGCGATCCACACCGATGGACGGCGCTTTTGCATTTACTGTTGCCTTGGGAACATAAGCTCCCAGCGCATCTTTCACGTCGCCCGTGATCGATCCGCCAATCACCTGCGCAAATGAACTCGAGATGAGCAGTAGAAAAACAATGGGGAGCAACGCTATCCACAATTTTCGCGCCCCGATGAAGTTCAGCATGATTCTCTCCTGTATGGAATGCGGTGAAGCACTCGCAAGGAGCCCATGCATCAATGAGACGTACCTCCATTGGCGGATACGCGCCCCTCGCGGAAGCAGCCATTGAAGCATCTTTTCACTGAAAAACCCGTCGGGTTCATCACCCTTCCGCGTGTGATCCATCACAATAGCGGCCCAAACTGGGCTATGAGCGCCGACTTTAGCAATCTGCCTTCCACTCGCTCCGGTACCGGCACAGTTAACGGAAATCTTCCGCATTCCCTTACTTGCGAATAACATCCCCTTTATCCGCCCCGCAGCCGCGGGTTTGTTGCTCTCGAGAGCATTTTCGCTGGCAAACTTGCATGCTTGCGGGTACGCTATCGCACCATCCCATGGCCTCGCCCGTCCCGGAACTCGGTCCCATCCGCCATCGCGTAACCTTTATCAGTAAGGACGCAGAAGCTGTTGCGGCACTGCGGGCAGAGATCGCTTCCATCGCCGATGTCTCCGTCCTCAGCGACCTTGCCTCGGCCCATGGGTCATTGTCTTCGCTCTCACCTACTCTGCTGGTTTTAGATCTGGACGCCATAGGGGAGAACGTTCGCTCTGTAGCAACGGAGATCGCCAATCTTCGCCAAAGCTTCCCGGAAGTGAGGATGCTGGCGCTTACCCGAAACCGCCCTATCGGCAATCGCGTCCGCGCACTGGGAATTCGTGTCCTCATGGCCCCCGTTGATCCAGACGAATTGGTTAGCGTCATCAGTACAGTTTTAGCGGGTTCCTCATTTACCCAGGCGGCTGCCGTCGCCACTGAGCGTCGCTCCCTTGACCGACTTTTTGGAACCAGCGAACAGATGCAGCGGGTTTACGACGCCATTCTTCGACTCGCTCACAGCAACACTACCGTGCTGATCCGGGGAGAAAGTGGGAGCGGTAAGGAATTAGCCGCTTGCGCCATCGTGTCCCAAGGCCCCCGCAGTTCCAAACCGTTCATCAGTCTGAATTGTGCCGCATTGCCGGAATCGCTGATCGAGGCCGAACTCTTCGGGCACGAACGTGGCGCGTTCACCGGCGCCGACCGCGCCCGACCTGGCCAAATCGAATTGGCGCACACCGGAACGCTCTTTCTGGACGAGATCGGCACTCTAACCTTGCCACTACAGAGCAAGCTGCTCAGGGTACTGGAAGACCGAGAGGTGCGTCGGATCGGCGGCAATACTCCCCGCAGCATCGATTTCCGCCTCATTACCGCGACTAACGAAAATCTCGAAGAAATGACACGCCTCGGCCGCTTCCGCGAGGACCTCTATTTCCGCATCAACGTCGTGCCTTTGAATATGCCGGCTCTTCGGGAGCGCGAAGGCGATATCCCTCTTCTACTCGACCATTACGTCAAACATTTCTGCGCGGAAGAAGCTACGGAACTGAAGCGCTTCGATCCCGAAGCCATGGAAATCCTCGAGGACTACAACTGGCCCGGCAACGTCCGCGAATTGGAAAACCTCGTTCAGCGCCTGGTCTTAATGGTTACCGGACCCGTCATCCAGCCGCGCCATCTCCCCAAGAACGTTCTCTATGCCAGCAACGCCCATCATGAGTCACTCCTCATTCCCGAGGAGGGCATCGACTTCGAGAAAGAGATGGAACGCATCGAAGCCGCTTATCTGCGTGCTGCTCTTAGCCGCACCAATGGTGTCAAAAAAGACGCCGGCCGCCTCCTGAAGTTGTCACCGCGGCAAATGAAGTATCTCTGCCACAAGCACGGACTCTAGGGACAATTTCTGTACCATACCTTGGACAAAATTTGTCCCGGACAAATACTGTCCTGAACTTTCTCACTAAGCTGAAAAGTGCCGACCATTGAATCCATTGCGGATGCGTCTGCTTCCGGTCCAACTCGAATTGGCACCTGACCTGCTCAATAGGAGGACAGTTAGAAGTTCAAGCCTGTGAGGAGGCAAACACCATGGAAAAAAAATCTCTGATTGCCAATCGCACCATCGCAAAGAAAGCCATAATTGCCAGCACACCGACATTCAGCTCGACACCCACAACCACGCCGGTATCGAAGTCGGTAGCCAAGAATATGGCAAAGCAGGTGGGAGTAGCCAAGTCTGTCGCAAAGCAGGTCGGCGTAGCCAAGTCTGTAGCGAAACAGGTCGGTGTGGCCAAGTCTGTTGCGAAACAGGTCGGCGTAGCCAAGTCTGTCGCGAAGCAGGTCGGCGTGGCCAAGTCCGTTGCGAAGCAAGTTGGCGTGGCCAAGTCCGTCGCCAAGCAGATGTATTAATTGGTTCAGCGGGGAGAGAAAGCGAAGGCTGCCCAATGGGCAGCCTTTCGCGTTACCAAAGCTTTCTTGAGACGGCATCCTGTGCACCGCGCCAGAATTTTCGCCCCAGGCTCTCATGTGAGATCAAGATCTTTGCCTCGCCCGTCATCCCCGGCCGCAGCCTGCCTTCACTCTTAACCGTCACATCCGCGATGTAAAAGCTTGGCGGCTGAAGCCCCTTGTACTTATTGTCCGCGAGAAGCCCCTCTTCCACCTTCGACGGGGCCACCGCCAAAGTGTCCACCTTTCCCGTGATCGAACCCCAAAGCGACTTCGGATGCAACGTCACCCGCTGCCCCACGCGGACATCTTTCACCTCGAACTCTGGCAAATACACTCGCGCACGAAGAGCATCCGGATCCTCAATCTCCATCAGCAGGGCTCCGTCCGCGACATAGCGCCCCTGCAAATCTCCAACTCGCGGTGTTACCACAACTCCCGCTATCGGCGACTTCGGCTCTAGCTCCCTCACCTGCTCTTCCACAGTTCTCTGGATTCTCTCCGTCCTCTGTACTTCGCTCTGCGCACTCCCCAGACTCGCGTACATTACCTGCGCTCGAGTTCGGTTCCCCTGCGCGACCGCCGCCTCCTGCTCCGCCTTCGCCGCATCGGCCTCCAGATCGACGTTTCGCATCGTAACCAGTGGTGAACCTGCGCTGACCGTTGCTCCTTCCCGCACATACACCTTTTCGACATACCCCGGCACCTTCGCTCGTACCACCGCCTTTGTCACCGGCTCCAACACGAACATCGCTGCCGCATTCCGCGGAAAGATCGGTGCAAACAGCAGTATCGCCAGCGCCACCACACCTATCGCCACTCTGGCCGGAGTCAATGCCCGCACGATGTGCTCTCGTTTGTCCTGGAAGACTGTCTTCATAAATGCCACCAGCCGGAAGATCCGGCCCTTGAAAATTTTCCACGCTACCAGCGCGGCCGGAATGATCGCCCACTCCGCGAACCATTTGCTCAGCACGTTATAGGTAAACCGCGAGATTGCAAACAGCAGCAGATAGCTGTACACACCCGACAGCAACGCATAAGGAACGTATAGGAAGCGTCGCCTAAACGGCACGTATTCCAACTCGACCGGCAATCGGAATACATGTTTCTTCACCCATCCCGCAACGAACCCCGTGGACCGCTCCTTCAACTCCGAGATCCCCACCAGTTCGGCGAGCATGTAGTAGCCGTCGAGTTTGATCAGCGGATTCAGGTTCACGATCAGCGTGATCAGCCCCGTGATCAGCATCACCTTGTACGCCCACTCGTGCCAGAACGCGCCCTGCGGTGTCAGCACCCACACTACTGTCGCGATCGCGCACAGAATGCCTTCCATCCATATGCCCGCCAGGATCGCCAGCAGCCTCTCCCGCCTGCCTGCCCGCACCCAGATCTCGGTGATCTCCGTCGCAAACGCCGGTGCCAGGTAAATCAGCTGGAAGCCCATATTCGGCACGCGCGCGCCATAGTGCTTGCACGTCAACCCATGCGCCGTCTCGTGAAAGAACGCCATCACCAGGAACAGCAGCCAGAACTCCAGCAGGTCCCATCCGCTCTTCTGCGTGAACGTGTAATAAAGGACTGTGTCGTTTCCGATCTCCGCCCAGCGTTCGATCCACACCCACGTCATGTAGCCGAACAGGCATAGTGTGAGCGCGGTGAACCACGGTGTATAGATCCACCATAACCATCGATCGAGCACCGTCAGCCAGCCATCAGGATTGAATCCCTGGAACACGATGTGCGACAGATCCGCGAACTTGCTCTTGTTCTTGATTCGCTTTCGTCGCTCTTCGGAAAGCTTCTGGCTCAGTGTGATATTGCGTTCTTGTTGCGACTGGTGCCAAAACCCCGTCTCGATCGATCCAGTTACGAAGTCCCTCACTTCTTTCTCGGTGAGCTCTTCGCCGGTCTGTTCCAGGTGCAGTTGCGCAATCTCGGCAAACGAACGCTCTCCGTTGAACAGCTTCAGCAACTTGTATTGGGAAGGCGGTACCCGCAGCATCCAGGCCTTCTCGGGGATATAAATCACCACGATCGGTTCCTGGTTTTCGTCCAGTTCCTCGCGCACCACGATATCGGGGTTCAGCTTGTAATTCTTGTTGGCAATGACCTGCGTGGGAAGTTCAGGTAATGCCGCGAGCAGTGCCTCGGCGAGGTTCATCTTTCCGTCTTCAGCCGGATGTTCGTCATCATGCCCGGCTTGAGATCGCCCGTCTGGCCCGTGAATTCCGCGCTGACATCGAACGTCCCGCTCGCCGGATCGATCACCGGACTCGCCATCAGAACCCGTCCCGCATACTTCTTCTCGGGAACTTCCGCTTGTGAAATCTCGAGCG
>DASTGW010000205.1:0-2238 GCA_035718705.1 Terriglobales bacterium
TGATTATCGCGTCGATCCTTGCCGGCGTGCTGATGGCGACCTTCAATTTCGGCATGGGAGCCGAGATCTCGTTTGGCGCGGCGCTAGCGGTGGTGATATGGACGTGGGTGCCAGGAATTCTAAAGTCGCTCCTGGGAGCGATCTCTCTTTACGCTGGTGCGGATCCGGAAGCATTCAACATCCGTAATCCCGTTGCAACCAATCTCGGTTTCTTCCTCAGCCGCACAGATCATCCGGTGCTGTACTCGCTGGCATCGTCGATCGACATCTTTGCCATTTGGTACATCATCCTGATGGGGATGGGCTTCGCCGCAATCAGCAAAGTGAAGCGCGGAACGGCCACGTGGACGGTGGCGGCGTGGTACATCGTCATCACCCTCGTTGGCGCGGGATGGGTAGCGCTGTTCAGCTAGTGAGCATCTGAGGACTCATGCCTAGATACCTGCCGATATTACTTTGCCTCGCGTTGATGGCGACCTTCGTCTCATCCGCAACCGCGCAGGACGTTAAGCAGTACCCGGACATACTCTCGGATACCCACGGTTATGATTTGAGCTCTTATCTCGCGGTAGCTGTGAAAAAGATCCGGCAGAATTGGTTCAACCTGATTCCGGCCGAAGCACGACCTCCGGAGATGAAGCGGGGCAGCGTGAGTATCCAGTTCTCGATCGATCGCGACGGCCAAGTTTTTTCAATGCGCTTGGATGAAACTACCGGGGTAACCTCGATGGACCGTGCAGCTTGGGCGGGTATCGCTGCGTCCAATCCTTTTCCTCGACTCCCCGAGGACTTCCCTGCGTCCTATGTGCGGCTGCGCATCCACTTCTACTACAATCCTCAAAAGTCATCTCCACCAAGCCACTGACCCTGCCGTCCCTCCTGCGCTTCCCGCTCGCTCTCGCGTATCCTATTTTGGCGGAGTGAGGAATGGGCGCCGGGATCCATGCTGTTGAACTAGTCTTCCTGCTGCTTCTGCTGTTCGTAGTGCTCTTTGGGGCGCTCGCGGAAAAGTTGAAGACTCCGTATCCGATCGTGCTGGTCATTGCCGGACTTCTACTCAGCTTCATTCCGGCTATTCCACGCATCACTCTGAGCCCTGATTTAGTTTTCCTCGTGGTTCTGCCACCGCTTCTTTACTCAGCCGCCTGGACTACCTCGTGGCGCGACTTCCGTTACAACATGGTGAGCATTTTCATGCTGGCGTTCGGGCTGGTGGGCTTCACGGTTCTGGCCGTCGCGAAGGTCACACCATGGTTGTTGCCGGATTTCGACTGGCGGATGGGATTGGTGCTCGGCGCAGTGGTGGCGCCTACTGACGCGATTGCGGCGACTTCCATCGCCCGGCGGGTGGGACTTCCGAAACGAGTTGTCGACGTATTGGAAGGCGAGAGCCTGGTTAACGATGCTACTGCCCTGCTCGCACTCGACTTTGGGCTCGCCATGCTCGCCGGCGGGCCGGTTCCGACGGTTTCAGCCGGCATAACCAAGCTTCTCTACCTGGTGATCGTCGGAATCGTGGTCGGGTTGGTGTTGGCAGAAATCGTGCATGGCATCGAGCACAAGATCGACCACGCGCCGATCGAAGTCGCGCTCAGCATATTGACGCCCTATGCGGCCTATCTTGCTGCCGAAGCACTGCATGCTTCCGGTGTGATGTCGGTGGTCGCCTGCGGATTATTTCTCAGCCGCAAGAGCTCGCACTTCTTCTCACCTGACGTGCGATTGCAGGCATGGGCAGTGTGGGAGTCGCTGACATACGTTTTGAATGGATTGGTCTTCGTTCTGATCGGGCTGCAACTGCCGTACGTGCTGGAAGCGATCCACGGAATTGGAAAGACGAACCTGTTTTTGTACGCCGCTTCGTTTTCCGGGTTCCTGATCTTGCTGCGTATCTTGTGGACATTTCCGGGAGCGCACTTCAGCTACTTCATCCGGCGTCGTTTGCTGCATCAAAAGGAGCGCACGCCTAGAGCGCCTCAGGCCTTCGTGGTCGGCTGGACCGGCATGCGCGGCGTGATTTCGCTGGCCGCTGCGCTGTCCCTTCCGCAGATGATTGCCGGAAGGCCGTTCATGCAGCGCAACATCATCATCTTCCTGGCTTTTTCCGTGATTCTCGTGACGCTTGTTTTACAGGGGCTCACGCTGCCACCGTTAATCCGCGCGCTCGGCCTCGCGGGTGTCGGTGGCACGGATGAAGAAGAGAAGGAAGCACGCCAGGCCATCTTGCAGGCGGCTCTA
>DASTGW010000206.1:0-7475 GCA_035718705.1 Terriglobales bacterium
GATTCAAAGGCTTGGAGAGCGCCGGTAGGAAGATCGCAAAACAGGCGGTCGGCACGCAGCTTGCAGGTAAAACAACTTTCTATGATGTCCAGACCATACGGTGATAGCACGGCAAAACCCCCATGTGACTCATTCACGAGGAAAGCCATGCCCCTGCAGCCGGCTCACGGTCTTAGAAAGAGCATGAGCGCAGGCCCGCAGTTTGGCTTCCGTACCTGTCGCGAGGCGAATGTGATCGTGGTCACGCACCTAGTGTCCATCTGGGTGCAATAAAACTCTGTGATTGATCTCACATCCGCTTGTGACCGTCTTGATCAGCCCGGAACACCAGTTTTGCTGGAGGCCCGAATCCCGCGTGTTATCAATGCCTTTGCGGCGCTGCGGAGTTCACTGAGAACATCATGTCCGCAGGTCTTGTGACTTTAGTCTGCCTTCGAGCTGCGCTTTTGTTTCACCGCAAAAGTGATGTAAAAACATCCATGTGGGGACGCACGCACGTAGATGTTGTGAGCTGAATGGTTCCCAGGATGCACAACGAGAGAAGAGTCATCGTGGCTGGCGCGACCGGATACGTGGGCCAACGGCTGGTCAAGAAGTTGGCGGATCGTGGTCATACCGTGTTGGCTCTCGCGCGGCCCGGCTCGGAACAGAAACTGCCAAAGGGCTGCCAGGTTGTTTCCGGCGATCCTCTTCGTCCGGACACGTTTTCCCAGAAGATCGCACCTGCCGACACCTGGGTGCACCTGGTCGGCGTCCCTCATCCCAATCCCAAGAAGGCTGAGCAGTTTCGCACGATCGATCTGAAATCGGTGGAAGTCGCGCTGCCGGCTGCCGTCAGCGCTGGCGTGCGGCATTTCGTCTATGTAAGCGTCGCCCGTCCGGCTCCGCTGATGCAGTCCTACATTGAAGTGCGTACGCGTTGCGAAGAGCTGATCCGAGCCGCTGGGTTGAATGCTACCTTCCTGCGTCCCTGGTATGTGCTCGGCCCGGGCCACCGCTGGCCTTACCTGCTGAAGCCGCTCTATGCCATTGGCGAATTACTGCCTTCCACACGGGATGGAGCCCGCCGGCTGGGACTGGTCACCCTGCCGCAAATAGTTGGCGCGCTGGTTCAGGCAGTCGAAAATGCTCCTGCAGGTGTCAGGGTCATCGATGTGCCCGAGATTCGCAGCCTCGGGAAATCCGCCATTTGAGTAAGCCCGTGCGGCTAAGCCTTTCAGTGTTACTGAAGACACGTCGGTAACGGCCGATCATTACGTTGGCTACATTTACAAGGCCTACGACCGGCGATACATTGCGCCTCAGACAGTAGCTTCGTCGGCGGGTCGCGAGGTGAGCCGGTTCGACGCTAGGCGGGTGAGGACACTATGTGGAGAGCTATTTATCTGACGTTCGGGGTGATGGTAGCGCGGTGGGTATTCCGGCGCCAGGCAGAAACCGATACCTTGACGCGTCTTCGCCAGATGGGCGGACTCTGATTTTTTAAGGTGTGCCGGACGGACACCAGTTGGCTGTTTCAGGGGGAGGCAGCCAACTGGGTCCGGCACTTTGTCGTTACTTCTGCAACCCAACCTTATTTAAGCTGCCATTCTTCCTCATCCAAGTTTGCCTTCGGCTGCTCTTCGGGATGTGACTCCCTCCAATACTTCAGGAACTCCCGCACTCCGGCCGGTGCATGACCCGCATAATGATTGTTGATGTAGACGAAGACATCGACGCCACGCTTCGTCAGCTTTTCACACGCGGTGGTCCAGTCACGGTATTCCCGGGAGCGATCAATGATCGTCTTGTCCCAGTTCTTTGTTTGCTCTTCGATCGCATAACGATCGCCCAGGAGCCGTACGTACCCAACTCCGGAAGTCACGGGATCCGCTCGGTCGAAATATCCATCTGCGTTCGGCATGTACGGATGGTCCACCAGCACCGCGCTCACTTGTCGCTCTCTCAATAACGCAAAGTAATCTGGGGTGAGCCAGTCTTTGTTTCGTATCTCGATGGCGAATCGAAAACCAGAGGGAAGCTTCTTCAGAAAAGGCTTCAATCGTTGCAGGAAAGCTTCGCCACCGGAGAATTCCTGACGATTGAAATACGGGAACTGAAAGAGAAGTACTCCCAAGCGATTTCCCAGATGCTCCATTGCGCACAGAAACGTGCTGAGATCGCCGTCACAATCTTTTAAGCAGCGCTCGTGCGTGATCACCTGCGGAACCTTCGCGGAAAACAGGAAATAGGATGGTGTCAGCTCAGCCCATTTCCTTACGGTGCTTTCGGATGGTGGCCCGTAGAAGGTGCTGTCGATCTCGACAGTATCAAATTGCTTGGCGTAGTAGGCGAGATAGCTGGCGGGTTTAAGCTTCCCTGGATAGAACACCCCTTGCCATCCCTTCGCCGTAAACGACGAAGTGCCGACTCTCACCCGTCCTGCAGAAGCCATGGTTAGATTCTAACGGACATCCCACCTAGGCACGCATGCGGCGCTGAAGCAAGGTCACGCACAGACCTTCGCCCTGGTACTCGAATTCGGATTCCAGCACCACGTCTCCCTGAGGTACGGTGAGAGTGTAATCCGAACCATCGGCCACCGAAGGCAGCGACAGTTGGCAGGGGCGGGGTAAGAGCGGCTTTACACTTCCGGCACTCATGTTCGCTAACTCGCCCATGGCGTCGCGGATCTGATCGATCTGCACCTCCGAAGGATTTACGGCGAGGAACCTGGCAGTTGCCAGTCGAGCCAGTTCGATCGAACAATCCACCCTCACCGCACCTTCCCATGCGCCGGTGATCTGCACGCAAGCTCCAATTCCCCGGCGGGTCATCCCGGTGGCAGGTTGCGGTTTCACTTCGATCTGTAACATCCCCGACCAAATTTCATCGGTCATTTGCTTTATATCGCTATGGTGAATCAAGCACATGGGATCGCCCTATCTATCGAGGCCGGTAATAAGCCGTGGTTTGGTACTGCACTCGTTCAAAATCTTCATTCAGATTCAGCGTAGTTTCCGCTCCGCCCATGATCATGTAGCCATCGGGCCGTATCTGGCGACGCACTCGCCGCAAAATTTCTTTCTTCATCTCGACATCGAAGTAAATCAGCACATTACGCAGGAAGATGATGTCGAACTGCGGCATCAAAGACCACGCTTGCGACAAATTGATCTGCTGGAACTGCACCGAATCCCGAAGCTCTTGCGAGATGCCCCACGCCATGCCCTCGCGATGAAAGTAGCGAGTCAGCAAGTTGATCGGTAGACCGCGATTCACTTCCAGTTGTGAATAGCGGCCCTGTTGCGCTTTCTCCAGGACATCCCCCGAGATATCCGTAGCCAGAATCCGAACGTTCCACGTCCGCAATTCGGGAAAGTTCTCGCGGAGCAGCATCGCCAGGCTATAGGGCTCCTGCCCCGTAGAACACGCCGCGCTCCAGATCCGGATCGTACGTTCGGTAGCGCGCGCGGCTGTCAGAGCCGGGATCATTACCTTCAGTACTGCCTGGTAGGGCTGGATGTCGCGAAAGAACCATGTCTCGTTGTTGGTCATCGCGTTGACGACGCGGCGATGCAAACCGGTAAAATCGTTGCTCCGCAGCTGCCGGATCAGGTCGGGGATGGACTTGAAGCCTTCATTGGAGACAAGGTTAGCCAGGCGTGACTCCGCGATGTATTCCTTGCCAGCATCGAGCACAATCGCGGTGTGGTCCCGCATCAGCTTTCGCAAATAATCAAAATCAACGGCACTGATTCCCATGCTCTCGCCTTTACCCGTGAACTGCGAACGACTTGTGACTCGCCACGACTCGCCGCATTATCTCCTGCGCCATCTGCCCCAACGGCACAACCCGATCCGCCAGTCCTGCCTGGACTACAAATCCAGGCATTCCCCACACCACGGAGGAAGCCTCGTCCTGCGCTATCACGGTGGCATTCACCGATTTCAACTCTTGCGCTCCTCGAAGCCCATCCTGCCCCATGCCTGTCAGGATTACGGCCAGGGCCCGGCCACCGTAAGTCATGGCGGCAGTCCGGAACAACACGTCCACTGCCGGACGGCAGGAATTTTCCGGAGGCGCCTGATGGCGGCGCAAACGCATGGCGGTTCCTTGGCTGTACACGGAAACGTGATAGTCGCCGGGGGCTATCCAGATCGTGCCCGGTTGCAGTTTTTCATCCACCCCAGCCTCCAAAACCTGGAGAGCACAGCTTGCATTCAGTCTTTCCGCCAGGAATTTGGTAAACGTTGGTGGCATATGCTGAACCACAGCAACGGGTACCGGAAAATCCGCGGGAAACTGCGGCAATATTTCTGAGAGGGCGTTTGGACCCCCGGTCGAACAACCAATCACCACGATGTCCAGCGGTCCAGTTCTATCGGCCATCGTCGAAACGGATGTGGGTCGCGGAGTGAAACTAGACGCCGAAGGAACGACGGCAGCTTTGCCTCCGCAAATGGCCTTCAGTTTGGGCAGTAGTTCTTCCCGAATGCGCTGCATCCCCACCGACACGCTGCCGATATTCGCCGGTTTGGTGACATAGTCACGTGCACCCAGCGCCAGAGCGTCGAGAGTCGCTTCCGCACCGCGTTGCGTCAGCGTGCTGAACATCACGACCGGCAGTGAAGGCGAACTCACCCGCAGATGCCGCAAAACTTCTATGCCATCCATGTCCGGCATTTCCACGTCGAGCGTCACCACGTCCGGAGACACTTGTTCCACCATCGACAACGCAATCTTCCCGTTCGCGGCCACCCCAGCCACTTCAAAGGCAGAGTCCTCGGCCAGCACATCACGCAGGATGCGTCGCACCACCACCGAATCGTCCACTACCAGCACCCGAATTCGCTTCATACGGTTTGCGCGACCAATCCCAGCAGTTGCAGCTTCTCGATGACGGCTTCCTTGGTGAACGGCTTCATGATGTATTCGTTGGCACCACGCTCGACCGCACTCTGGATGTTCGACATTTCCGTCTCGGTGGTGACCATCACCACCAGCATTTTGTCGTATTTGTGGTCCTGTCTCAGCGCGCAGAGAAATTCGAAGCCGTTCATCACTGGCATATTCCAATCGACGAGTGCCACGTCGGCCGCGCCCTCCTGGCCCAGCTTGGTGAGTGCGGTGGCGCCGTTGTCGGCTTCAACGGTCTCGAAACCTGCTTGCCGCAAGGTCATGCGAAGAATAGATCGCATGGTTGAAGAATCATCGACCAGCAGAGCTTTCACAGACGATCACCTTTCTGACGGAAGTCTCCGGCAAGGCTCTTGTTCAACATCGGCGTCGGGAAAGAAACATTTACTGATAAAAAAGCGGGCGACCAAGAGTTCAGTCGCCCGTCTGCTCGACCGTCCCTATCAATGGATCGCTTCCGCCAGCTCCGCTTCCTGTTCTGTGAACACGTACTTTCCGTTCGCTTTGGAACGGGTAGTGGCAGCCGGGCGCTGCTGCGCCACCTTGCGTTCATCGTACTTGAACTGCGACACCAGTTCCTGCAGTTCCGCCGCCATGCGCTCCAGCGATTGTGCCGACTTTTGCGTATCGACCGCGCCGGCGGTAGTGGAGCGCGCCGCATCGGCGACTCCAGTAATGTTCTTGGTGATATCCACCGCGCCCTTGGCCGCCTCGGCAAGATTGCGACTGATCTCATTCGTGGTCGCACTCTGCTCTTCGACCGCGCTCGCAATCGTGTTCTGGATATCGTTGATCTGGTGAATCACGCCGCTGATCTGGCCGATTGCGGATACCGCACCCTTGGTGTCCGATTGAATGGCTTCGATCTTCTGGCTGATATCCTCGGTCGCTTTCGCCGTTTCTTTCGCAAGTTCCTTGACTTCGTTCGCCACCACCGCGAATCCCTTGCCCGCTTCGCCGGCACGCGCTGCCTCAATGGTTGCGTTCAGCGCAAGAAGATTGGTCTGCTGTGCGATCGAAGTGATGACCTTGATCACCTGGCCGATCTCGGCGCTCGATTGTCCGAGTTTCTCGATCGTCTGGTTGGTGGTCTCCGCCGTCTTAACCGCGGTGATTGCGACTTTCGTCGCATCCGCCGTGTTCTTAGCGATCTCCTTGATGCTTGCGCCCATCTCGTCCGCGCCCGTGGCCACTGTCTGGACGTTCTTGCTTACCTGATCCGAAGCCGCCGAGACCACGTTCGCCTGCGCCGCCGTCTGGTCGGCACTGGCGCTCATCTGATGGCTGACCTTGTTCAGTTCCTCGGCCGCCATCACCAGCGCCGACGTGCTGCTGCCGATCTGCTGCATCGCCTGGCGAACCTGGACGCCCAGCGTGTTCACCGACTTCTTGAATTTCTCAAAATCACCCGCATATTCCTTGGCCGCGGTGACTGTCAGGTCGCCGCTCGCGAGCGAGTCCAGTACCGCTGCAAATTCGTTCAATGGCCCGATCACCGCGTCGAGCGTCCGGTTGACGCCCTCCACGATCCGACGGAAATCGCCCTGGTGATGGGTGGCGTCGGCGCGGGTCGTCAGTTTCCCGGCGACTGCCGCTTCCACCAGCAGGTTGGTGTCGACAATCAGTGCCTTCAGGTTCGCTCGCACCTGCTCGATAGTGTCGTTGATGAAAGCCTTCTTGCCCGGAAACCGCTCCAGCGGCGCTTCGAAGTTGCCCTTCCCGAACTCGGCGATACAGGCCATCGACTTCTTCTTCACCTGAATGTGGCCCCCCACCATGTCGTTGATACCCTGCGCCACCTTCCGGAAGTCGCCTTCGAATTTGTGCGGATCGATCGTCACATCGATATCGCCCGCGTTGTGCTCGCTGGCCATGCGGTCCATCTCGCGCATGAGAGCGTTCAGGGTGCCGAGGCACTTGTGCAGCGCCACACCCAGGACATCTCTTTCCGATTTTGCGGCAACTTGGACTGATAGATCGCCAGAGGCCATTTTTTGCGCCGCTTCCGACCGCCCGCGGATGTTTTCCGCCATGGCGCGAAATGCTGCCGCCAGCATTCCCACTTCATCCTTGGTTTCGGCCGGCAACTCGACGTTCACGTCTCCAACCGCCAGCCGCTCCGCGGCCGCCGACAACTTGCGAATTGGATTGCCGATAATCCGGGCAATGACCCATCCCATCCCTATCGCGAATACCACTCCCACCACGATGAAAACGATGATCTGCCGCTCCACCGAAGCTTCTGCTTGCCTGGTGCTTTTGTAGTTGGTCTCCGCCAGCTTGCTGTTGATCTCTGCCAACTGTTCCAGGCTGCTGCTGACTTCGTCGCTCACCACTTTGCCGTCGCCGTTCATCACCGCGAGCGCAGCTTTCTCATTGCCATCGCTGAGGTCCCCGGCGATTTGCCCCCGCACCTGCTGGTAGCGGTTCAGCGCCGCTTCCAGTCCCGGAAGCAGTCTCTTTTGGTCTTCGGAGAGGACGGACTGCTTATACTTCCCGAGGTGCTCGGCCAAGAGCCGGGAGTGTTCCTCGCTGGCCCTTATCCGCTGCTGCTGCTCGCTTCCTTTGGCCAGGA
>DASTGW010000207.1:0-2604 GCA_035718705.1 Terriglobales bacterium
CGATCAATGATGACGCAGCTTAACTGCTCACCCTGGACGTCCACGCCCTGCCAGAATGACGACGTCGCAAAAAGGACGCAATTGGGCGTGGTGCGAAATTCCTCGAGCAAGGCGTTTTTGGGTGCCGTGCCTTGTAGGAGCATTGGATATTCCAACTCGCCCAGCAAGCGGTCGTGCACCTCGCGCATCTGCGCGTAACTGGTGAAGAGTACGAAGGCGCGGCCTTGCGAGATCTCGAGCAGTTTGCGAATGCGATCGGCAGCTTTGGCGGCAAACTGCGGCGTGTTGGGCTCGGGCAGGTCGGGAGGAATGTAGAGCAGTGCCTGGCCCTCGTAGTCGAAGTGTGAGGCGACGATCAACTCGCGCGCACTGTCCATGCCGAGGCGACGGCGCACATACTCGAAGCCTCCGCCGACTGCGAGCGTGGCCGAGGTGAGAACGACGGTATCGATGCGTTCGAACAGGACCTGCCGCAGAATAGCCGAAACATCAATCGGGGTGGCCTGAAGGAAGACATGTTGACGACCTGTAGGCACTCGGTCGTTCTTGCGGCCGCGACTGTTCGCGTTTCGCCCTCCACCGCGCCGTTCGATCCAGAACACCGTGTTACGGTCTTCCGACTCCATGAGGAAGGACAACTGCACTGCGACTTCGTTCACTCGACGAATCAAGGCGGGCGCTTCTTCCGGGCTAGGTTTCGCTGTATTCAATTCCGCCGCGAGTCGGCCGAGCGAATTCTGCAACCCGAGATATTCGTCTCCGTGCTGCTCGAGAAAATCCTGCCGTCCCTGGAAGGCGAAGCGGTTGTCCTGCTCCGGCAAGAGAGCGAAGAAGAACTGCGAACGATCGCGCAGCGACTTCAGCGCCTGCATCATCGACGCCGACATAGCTTTGGCCTTCACGGCGGCATTCTCTGTGTCGCGTGCGAGTTCTTCAATGCGGGCTGTACTAACGCCCACGCCGAAATAGCTTGAAGCCACTTCTTCCAACTCGTGCGCCTCGTCGAAGATGACTGCGGCTGCATCGGGGAGCACGCCTGCGTCAGGTGCTTCGTCGGCACTCATCTTGATGGCCAGATCGGCGAAGAACAGATGGTGGTTGACGATGATGATGTCGCTTTCGAGCGCCTTGCGCCGCATCTCGGTGATGAAGCAGCGGTCGAAGTAGGTACATTTCTGGCCGAGGCAGGTGTCGGCGCGCGCATCGAGCTTGTCCCAGACCTGGGATGATTCCGGCAGGACCTTGAGCTCGGCCTTATCGCCGACGTTCGTTGTCTTGTCCCATTCGACGATGGCGCGGAAGTGATCGATCTCTTCCAGTCCACTGAGAATAGGCTGGTCGGCGAGTTCATACAGCTTCTTGCGGCAGAGATAGTTGTTGCGTCCTTTCATGTAGCAAACCTTCAACTCGCCGAGGTGTTGCTGCAGGAAAGGGACGTCCTTGTAGAAGAGCTGCTCTTGGAGGTTCTTGGTGCCGGTCGAGATGATGATGCGCTTGCCCGATCGCAGCGACGGCAGCAGGTATGCCAGCGTTTTTCCCGTGCCCGTGCCGGCTTCTACGATCAGGTGCCGCTTCTGCTCGATCGCCTCTTCCACGGCTTTCGCCATCTGCAATTGCCCGTGGCGATACTCATACGCCGGATGCGCGCGCGAGAGCAGTCCTCCGGGGGCGAAGAAGCCGTGGAGGGTAAAGGTGGCGTTCTGGGACGGCGCGGCCAAGGTAATCTTTATAATAGCTGTTGGGAGAACGCGGAATCGGCGGGTTCTCCTATTTTTTGCGCTTTGCGTGCCTCGCAAAGGACGCGAAGGAGCAAAACAAGCTCGTGCCTGAAAGCCAGAACAACCCGCATCTTCCCACCCTCGCTATTGTCGGACGCCCGAATGTCGGCAAGTCCACGCTCTTTAACCGCCTGATAGGACGACGGAGGTCCATTGTCGGCGACGAGCCTGGCATCACGCGCGACCGCATCTACGGCACCACCGAATGGAACGGGCGACAGCTGCGTGTTATCGACACCGGTGGAATCATTCCCGAAGACAAGGAACTCATTCCGTCCGAGATCTATCGTCAGGCGAAAGTCGCACTGGAGGAAGCGGACGCCGTTGTCTTAGTCGTAGATTCGCGAACCGAACTCGCCAAGCCAGACATGGAGCTTTCGCGGCTATTGCTGAAGACTGGCAAGCCATTGTTCCTGGCGGTGAACAAGGTCGATAACGTGGAGCAGGAGCCCTACGCCGAAAACTTCCGTCGCTTGGGAATCAGAAACTTGTACGCTGTCTCCGCGGAGCACGGAAACGGCGTAGCAGAACTACTCGAGGCGGTACTCGAAGTTGTGCCAAAGAGTGCCCGGGAACAACACGCAGAAGAAATGCCCGAAGCGATGGCCGATCGACGGGAGATCGAGTCAGAAGCTGCGCTGCCGAGAGCCTCGCGGTCTGAAGCTGACGAGTTGGCGGAAGACCAGCCCCAAGCGCAAGGTCCTCGCGTGACCAAGGTTGCCATCATTGGGCGTCCGAATGTCGGCAAGAGCACGCTGTTGAACCTGCTGACAGGGACCTCGCGCGCCATCGTCTCGCCGATCGCCGGCACCACGCGCGATGCCGT
>DASTGW010000208.1:0-4513 GCA_035718705.1 Terriglobales bacterium
GGAGCTTGCGCCAACAGCGCGCTGACGCATAACAGAACGAGAGCTGCGCTCGCAGCTCCGGGAAACCTGAACAGCTTTTTCAATGTCACTTTCAATCCTGGGAATTTATTCCGAAGGTGCATAGTAGCCCGTCTTGGCATAAACATGCAGCGGCGGTAGCCCCTTAGGCGGATTCAACTTTACCTTCACCTTCCGCCATTTCCCATCGCGTGCTGGTTTCGTTGGACGATAGCCGAGTACATATTGGTTGCGCAGCTCGATTCCAATCTTCGTCGCCACATCGGCCAACTCATTAGGATTATCAATCGTAAACGTTCGTCCACCCGTCACTTCCGAGATTTCTGACAGGACCACCGGCCCCATCTTTTCTTCCGGTGTGGTGGGCGAATTGTCGTAGATGCCGATGCCGTAAATCTGCACATCGGCTTCCTTGACCAGCGACTTAATCTCGTTCTCGGTGTAGCGACTATGGTTATCGCCACCGTCCGAAATGATCAGCAGCGCCTTCTTCTGCTGACTCGCTTTCTTCATCTGATGAAGGCCCATGTAGATCGCGTCCATCAGGGCCGTGCGGCCTTTCGGAGCCGTATAGATCAGCTTCGACTGAATATCCTCCACCGAGGTCGTAAAGTCGGAGATCAACTCTGGCCGGTCGTTGAAGGCGACCATGAAAAACTCATCCTGCGGATTCGCCGTCCGGAAAAACTCAACCACTGCTTCCCGCGCCTTCTCGATCTTGTTCCCCATGCTTCCGCTGACGTCGAAAATCACACCCAGCGAAATCGGAACGTCCTCACTCGAAAAGTGCTTGATCTGCTGTCTTTCCGGTCCCTCGAAGACTTCGAAGTTGTCTTGCTCTAGACCAGTCACCAGGCGATTCATCGGATCGGTGATCGTCACCGGAATCAGTACCAGGTCTACGTCCACTTTCATCGGACGCGTATGGGTCTTCAGCGCCGGATCAATCGCCGGCGCGCCACCTTTCGGCGTGATTTGTTGTTCGGTCTGCGGGTGCGGCGTGATATGCACTTCTTCCGCCACTTGCGCCGCAGCGGGCACAACACACAATAGGAACGTCAGGAAAAGAAGGAGCGAGCAGGCGGTGATATTGCGGTGCACTCGAGTCTCCCAATGCTCTCTACCGGTCCTCACCTCTGGCGAGAGCTCTGATGGAACCGCCTTTGGAGCGACCCGCCGCTTTAAACGGTGGAGCGGGCCATTGGTTTTCCTCAGAATTTACGAAGATGGTACCACCTACGCAAACCGGAATCTACTTCATTTGACTACGGAAGCGTAGAAACGTTACGTACAAATGTGAGATGTTGCAGCTGCCTTCTGAGGTTATCTAAATTTCAACTCTCGAGGAATTCTGGGCACCAAAGTTTCCCCTAACGGGCATCGTTCCGCCGGTCTATCCGGAACTCACCTCTTCCAAGTACACTCTCTTAACGCATGGCAGAAATTCGACCTTTCCGCGCTCTCCGCTACGATCCCGAACGTGTCTCCCCGTCCGACGTCGTTACTCAGCCTTACGACAAAATCACCCCGTCCATGCAGGATAAGTATTACGCCGCCAGCCCTTACAATCTCGTCAGAATCATCTTGGGCAAGGCTGAGACAGCCGATAACGACCAGAACAACGTTTACAGCCGCGCCGCTAACTCGCTGAAAACGTGGCGCGCCGAAGGCGTCCTCCGGCAAGACAAAAAAGAGACAATCTATTACTACACGCAGCGCTTCACCGTCCCGGCTACTGCCCTTGGTCAATTGGGCGCGGACATTGAACTGGAACGCCGAGGTTTCATCGCGCTTGGCCGCATTTATGACTACCCCGAAGGCGTCATCTTCCGCCACGAACAAACCCATACCAAGGCAAAATCCGATCGTCTGAACCTGCTCCGCGCCACCCGTGCCCACTTCGGCCAGATCTTCATGCTCTATAGCGACCCCGCCGGGGAAATCGATCTTCTACTCGAAAACGCGACTTTGGCCGTCATGCCCGGCGGCACCCGCCAATCTCAGGCCGACGCCGCCCTCGCCGTAGAACCCGATATCTCAGTCACCGACGAATACGGCGTCCTGCACCGGGTGTGGTGCGTCACCCATCCGCAGGTCGTCAAAGCCCTGCAGCAGAAAATGGCCGACAAGAAACTCATCATCGCCGACGGCCATCATCGCTACGAAACCGCCCTCAACTATCGCAACGAGCGCCGCGCCTCCGCAAAATCCGTCGACTCCGAAGCACCCTACGAGCGCGTGATGATGACCTTCGTCAACATGGACTCCCGAGGCCTGGTGATTCTGCCCACTCACCGCGTCGTACACGGCCTTCCCAACTTCGATCGCGAGCGCTTCCTCGAAGGTGCGCGCAAGTACTTCGAAGTCGTCCCCACCACAGGTCACTGTCCCGACCACGTCTCTCGCTTACATGACGCCGGAAAGTACGGGACAACTCTGCTGGCTTCCTCCGGTGATGCCTGCTTCCTAATGCACGCGCGTCCCGGGGCCGCCGACGAACTCCTGAAAAACGTTCCCAAAGACCAGCACCAGCTCGACGTCGTCCATCTGCACAAAGTTCTTCTCGAACACGTGCTCGGCATGACCGAAGAATCCATCCGCAACCAGGAGCACATTTCCTATTACCGCGATCCCGAAGAGGCGCTCGCCAAAGTCCGCGAAGGCGCTGACGTCGCCTTCCTCATGAATCCCATCAAAATGGAACAACTGCGGGAAATCACCTTCGCCGGCGGCGTGCTTCCGCAAAAATCCACCGATTTCTATCCAAAACTCCTAAGCGGACTCACCATCTATCCGCTGGAGTAGAAATGCGGAGTGAGTTCAGAACCAGGAGTGAGTTCAGAATTAAAGGTCATGCTGAGGAGGGCGTAAGCCCGACGAAACATCTATGCACTTCGCCTCATCACTGAACCATGTTCGAACGGCCGCCCTCGGCCATTCGACGCGAGCGCAGCTCGCGCTGCTTTTGTTGCTCGCCGCCTCCGCCTCCGCTCAATTCCTCGGCTTCGATCGCAACGACTATCCCGGCGACGCCAATCTGAAAACTCTGCGGCAGACCTTCTCCTTCACCGGCTACTGGCTCACTCCCCCACCAGGCTCCAAGTCGAATACCTGGACCGGCAAGCGCAGCGTCATTGAGCAGGCTGGCTTCGGCTTCGCCGTTCTCTACACCGGCAAGGCCTACGCCCAACTCAAAGGCAGCGAAGCCGAATCGATCGGCGCCGCCGATGGCCTCTCCGCCGCCGAACTTGCGAAGAAAGAAGGCTTTCCAAAAGGCACTGTCATCTTCCTCGATCAGGAGGAAGGCGGACGCATGCTCCCCGCCCAGAAAGCCTATCTTCTCGCATGGATTGATTCCCTCTCATCCACCGACTATCGTGCGGGCCTCTACTGCTCCGGCATTCCCGCGAAAGAAGCAGACTCGGGCTCCTTCATCACCACCGCCGATGACATCAAGCAGTTCGCTTCCGACCGCAAGATTGTTTTCTTTATAGCCAACGACGCCTGCCCGCCCTCACCCGGCTGCACTCTGAAGCCACCTGCCATCACGGACACCGCAACTCCCTACGCCGACATCTGGCAACTCGCGCAATCGCCTCGCCGCTCTCCCTACTCCGACGCCTGCGCCAAGACCTACTCCGCCGACGGCAACTGTTATCCACCTGGTTCAAAACTCCACGTCGATCTGGACGTTGCCACCTCCGCCGATCCATCCCACGGCCGAACGCTAAAGCCCTGAGCATGTCTTTTTGCCGGCGGATGGGGGCACCCACATGCTGCAACCACCACCGGCTTCGGTTACGACTACCGTGGACGCCGTACTTCGGTAACGGATCCCAACGGCAAGGTCACGACGTATGCTTACGACGACGCTGACCGGCTCCTATCGGTGACCGACGCCGCCAACAACACGACGCAGTACGCTTACGATACCGAGAGCAACCTGCTCTCGATCACCGATGCGCTCGGGCGGGTAACGTCCTTCACCTACGACGCGTTTGGCCGCGTCACGCAGACCTCGTTCCCGTCGTCCTACACCGAGAGCTACACCTACGACGAGATCGGCAACCTGCTTACCAAGACCGATCGCAAGGGCCAGACCATCAACTATGTTTACGACGCGCTGAACCGGCTCACGCACAAGGGCTACCCGGATTCGACCGGCGTCGATTACATCTACGACCTGGTCGGCAAGATCCAGCAGGTGAACGATCCCAGCGGAACCTACACGTTCGCCTACGACAACATGGGCCGGCTGATCGGCACCACCACGCAGTACTCGTTCCTGCCCAGCCGGACGTTCTCGAATAGCTATGCCTATGACAAGGCGTCGAATCGCACCGGCTACACCGATCCCGAGCAGGGAACCGTCAGCTACGGCTACGACAGCCTGAATCGCCTGACGTCGTTGAACAGCTCATTGGCAGGAAACTTCGGCTTCGGCTACGACGATCTCAGCCGCCGCACTTCGCTGACGCGTCCGAACGGTGTGGTC
>DASTGW010000209.1:0-14866 GCA_035718705.1 Terriglobales bacterium
ATTCGCACTGCGAGCAGAAGATGTCACTCGAGTGCCAGCGAAGCTCACAGTCGTTGCCGAAATCAAAGCTGGAATGGATGTTTCCGGCGTCTCCATCGGATTAGGGCAATGTGCGGAAATCATGACTGGCGCTGTCGCACCGCAGGGGACAGATGCCGTGGTGATGGTCGAGTACACCGCGCGTAAAGATGATCGAGTCGAGATTCAGCGCAGTGTCACCTCGGGCGAAAACATCGTTCCGCAAGGCTCGGAGGCGCAGCAGGGACAAACATTACTCGAGCCGGGAGCTCGCCTCACCCCTGCTGCCATCGCCGTCGCTGCTTCCTGCGGAGTGGATCCCGTTTCCGTTTATGCGAAACCGAGAGTCGCGATCCTCTCTACCGGCGATGAAGTGGTTGATGTGAATGCCCAGCCGCTGCCTCACCAGATTCGCAACTCGAACACCTTCTCCCTCGCCGCCCAGGTACAGAACGCGGGAGCATTTCCAGTCCCTCTTTCCACTGCACCAGACGAAACGAAGCGGTTGCGTGAACTCATCGAGCAAGGTCTTGCCTCCGATCTGCTGCTCCTGACCGGCGGCGTCTCCATGGGGAAATACGATCTTGTTGAGATCGTTCTGAAGGAACTCGGCGCAAACTTCATCTTCACCGGCGCGCAAATCCAACCCGGCAAACCCATCGTCTTCGGAGAGATCAAGGGCAAATACTTCTTTGGACTTCCGGGGAACCCCGTATCCACCATGGTCACGTTTGAGCTATTCGCGCGGCCCATCATCGACGCGCTATCCGGCGCTCGACCGGCTCCACTTCGATTCCTCCACGCACGCCTGAAATCCGACATCCGAACCAAGACCGGCCTCACCCGTTTCCTTCCGGCACGTCTCTCCGGCGAGTTCTCCCAAACCGAAGTCGAATTGGCTCGCTGGCAAGGATCCGGCGACATCGCCTCCACCGCCCGCGCCAACTGCTTCGCCGTGATCCCTCCGGACCGCGAGCACATCCCCGCGGGAGAACAAGTTTCGCTTCTTTTCCTTTGGCAGCAGGATTAGTCATCCCGGACCTCTGGAGAGGTCATGCTGAGCCAAGCGAAGCATCCACGCATTTCGCCTTTCAATCGACAATCCCCAATGGACAATAGACAATGCATCCATGAAGCGTCTTTCCCACTATGACGACGCTGGCCGGGCCTCCATGGTCGACGTCTCGAGTAAGCAGGTCACCAAGCGCACCGCCCAGGCCTCCGCCTTTGTCGCCATGTCCAAGTCCGTTCTCAAGGCTCTGCCCAGTAATCCCAAGGGAGACCCCCTGGAAGTCGCCCGTATCGCCGGGATCATGGCCGCCAAGCGTACTTCCGACCTGATACCGATGTGTCACCCCTTGCCGCTCTCTCGCGTTGACGTGACTATGCGCGTATGCGACGATGGCGTTGCTGTTGCCTCGGAAGTAACCACCACGGCCGTCACCGGCGTGGAGATGGAAGCTCTGGTCGCTGCCAGCGTGGCCGCCCTTACCGTTTACGATATGTGCAAGGCCCTCGACAAAGGCATCGCGATCCGTCACATCGTGCTCGACAGCAAGACCGGCGGCAAAAGCGGCGATTACAAACGCAAGAAGTAGTCTGGTATGGCAGGGAATCTGAAAATTCTGCTCGTGGACGACAATCCCATGATCCTCGGGATGCTGCGTCACGAACTCGCCGAGCTCGCGCCGGTCACCATCGCCGCGAACGGCGCCGATGCGCTCGTCAGCGCCATCGAGCAGTCGCCTGACCTCATCATCTCCGACTACAACATGCCCGGACTCGACGGCCGCCAACTGGTCGAACGTCTCAAAACGCGCCCGGCCACTTCGCGCATTCCGGTCATTCTGCTGGCCACGCGCGCCGATATCAGCGAAAAGCTGCGTGGCATGCAGGACTCAGTCGAAGACTTCGTCGAGAAACCGTTCTTCGTGAAGGAAGCCATCACCCGCGTAAAGCGGGTACTAGACAAAATTGCTCTGGAGAAGATGGCCAAAGATGCGCCCGGCGAAACCGTCCTGCGTGGCTCGCTGGCGCAGATGAACGTCATCGACCTCTTACAATCCCTCGAACTCGGGCGCAAGACCTGCTCCCTGGCGATCACGAATGCCAACGAGCGCTGCGAACTCTACTTCACCGAAGGCCAGATCAATCACGCGGTCTACGGCGAACTGAAGGGTGACGAGGCCGTGTACAAGGTCCTTACCTGGACCGGCGGCAACTTCCAGATCGACTTCGAAGGCCAGAGCAGCGAACAAACAGTAACGCGCTCCACTCAGGGTTTGCTCATGGAAGGCCTGCGCCTGCTCGATGAAGCGAATCGCGACGCCGAAGAAGCCGTGGACTCGTAGCCTTTGCGCTTGGCTGTCTCCCGGTCGTGCTTTTGAAATTACCAATTACAAATTACCAATTACCATTCCTTCATGCCCACCGCCATCGTTATCACCGTTTCCGACTCTGCCTTTAACGGCAAGCGCGAAGACCTCTCCGGTCCCGCCGTCTCCGATCGTCTCGATGCTGCGGGGTTCAAGGTGCTGGGCAGCGCCATCGTCGCTGACGACCACGCGCAAATCAAGGACGCTATCCTCGACGCGTGCCGAACCGCCGACCTTATCGTCACCACCGGAGGAACCGGCGTGGCACCACGTGACATCACACCGGAAGTGACGAGGGAGGTTTGCGAGAAGTTGATCGACGGCGTTCCTGAACGGATGCGTGCCGAAGGCCTGAAGCACACTCCGCTCGCTCCGTTGAGCCGCGCAATCTGCGGCACTCGCGGCAACCGCCTGATACTGAATCTACCCGGCAGCCCCAAAGGCGCGGTTCAATCCCTCGAAGCTGTGCTCGACCTGCTGCCGCACATCATCGATCTGCTGCATGGCAAGACCGATCATCCCAAGTCGTCGAGCTCAGGTGCGCACTGAGCAAACGATTTTGTGACCGCCCGCTGCTCTTGTAAACTCTCGGCGCTGACATCATGCGCAAATTCTGCCTGCTCTTCTTCTTAACGGTCTCTCTTCTCGCCCACGGAGCTAAGCCTCAGCCCAAACCTCTCATCATCCGTCACGTACTCATCTACGACGGCACCGGCAACGAGCCTTATGTAGGTGACGTTCAGATCGCAGGCGACAAAATTACCGCTGTCGAGCGCGTCATCCCCACACTCACCTCGAAAGCCGACGAACTGGAAGGCCGTGGCCTCGCCCTCGCTCCCGGCTTCATCGACATGCACTCGCACGCTGGCAGCGGTATCTTCAAAGATCCCGCGGCGAAGGTCATGATCCGCCAGGGTGTGACTACGGCGTTAGTTGGTCAGGACGGCGATTCCGAATATCCGCTGGCCGATTTCTTCGCCAAGCTGGCAAAGTCGCCCACCACCATCAACATCGCCAGCATGACCGGACAGGGAACCTTGCGTGAACAGGTGATGGGCAAAGACCTGCTTCGCGCCTCCACGCCGGAAGAACTCGCGCGCATGAAGCAACTGCTCGAGCAGGAGATGAAATCCGGCGCCTTCGGCCTCTCCACCGGACTCGAATATGACCCCGCGCACTTCTCCACGATTGATGAACTCGTCGCGCTCAGCAAAGTTGCCGCCGCTCACCACGGCTTCTACATCAGCCACGTTCGCGATGAAGGCAATGACGTCTTCAAGTCCTTCGACGAGATCCTCGAGATCGGCAAACGCGCCAACATTCCTGTCGAGATCACGCACATCAAGCTCGGCACCACGCCCGTGTGGCATCAGGCCGCAAAGCTCAACGACTATTTCGCACGCGCCAAGAAAGAAGGCGTTGATCTTCGCGCCGACGTCTATCCCTACACCTATTGGCACTCGAATGCGCGCGTGATCATGCTCGATCGCGATTACTACAATCCTGAAAAGGTCGCCCGCGCTCTCCAAGAGAATGGCGGGCCGTCGCGCTTCCACGTTGTGCACTTCGAACCTGATCCGTCGGTGAATGACAAGACGCTCGAACAAATTGCGCTGCAATGGAAGATGACGCCCGTTCAGTCCTACGTGAAAATCATCAAGGACACCGAGCCTCGCCCAGACGGCAAGCGCCCGGAAGAAGATGTGATCGTCGAGTCGATGTCCGATGACGATGTCCGCTGGTTCATCGCCAATCCGAATATCGCCTTCTGCTCCGACGGCGGACTCTTCATGCAACACCCGCGCAGTGCCGGAACTTTCCCGCGCATCCTCGGCCACTGCTCCCGCGACGAAAAAGTGCTACCGATGGAGGCCGCCATTCACAAGATGACACTGCTCCCTGCGCAGAGGCTGGGCCTCAAAGACCGCGGCAAGATTGCGCCAGGCTACATCGCCGATCTGGTTCTCTTCGATCCCAACAAGATCATCGACCGCTCCACCATTCAGCAATGGAACGATGCCCCCGACGGGATAATCGCCGTCATGGTCAGCGGCAAGTGGGTAGTGAAGAACAACGAGCTCACCGGCGAGCGCCCAGGCAAGATCTTGCGTCATCAATAATCGCTAGATCGTCTGCAGTTCCGCCACCGTCCGCTCATTCTGAACGTTTCCGGTATTCAGCGTACCCTTCGGTTCCAGCAGCACCAGGTGGACTTCTTCATCGGCGACAGGCTTGTGCTCCACCCCGTGTGGCACAATGATGAACTCTCCGGCATTCACCCTAACTTCACGCTCGACACCGCTTTCGTGCAGCATCATGCGCAGCGTCCCTTTCGCGACGAAGAATAGTTCGTCCTCAACATCATGGTGATGCCACACGAACTCGCCTTTGAGCTTCACCAGCTTTACATGCGAGTCATTCAGCTCACCGACGATCTTCGGCGAGTAGTAGTCGGAAAACAGCGAGAACTTTTGCGCGAGATTCACCTTCTCCATGCTGGATCAGATGAGCTGATAGGCCGGGCGGAATCAGAAAATTGAACGCGTTTGTCCTCACGAGTCGACGGAGTCGGCGAGGGATCTGCTTTTCTGCACGGCTCACACCATGCCCTCACTCGCAGATTGCGAACGCTCTCACCGGGAACGACGTGCCTCCCTCAATCGCCGGAGGTGCAGCAAAGAAGCGAAACTTCTTCGTCGACAGTTTGTGCAGGTCGCAAAGATGCTCCACGATCGGAATCCCCGCCGCCAGCAGAATCGTGTGCGCCGGACGACTCGCGTCTTTCATGTTATCGATGTTCGCGCAATCAATGCCCACCAGCGTCGCGCCGCGTTCGACCAGCACTTCACAAGCATCCGCGGTCAGGTACGGACCTGAGAAAAAGTAATCCCGCCGCCAGCGCTTCGACCAGTCGGTGCGAATCAGTACGGCCCGCGCATCGACATCCAGGTTTCGGAATTGATCCGCTCCAATCGCCCCTTCCGTTTGCGCCCGCACCAGCACACCTGGCAAATTCACCAGCTTGGTCAACGGCAGCCGCATCAGGTCCTCGCCTGTCTCATGCCGATGAAACGGTGCATCGACGTAGGTCCCAGTATTCCCGCCCAGCTCATACTTCGCGATCTGGAACGTGGTCCCATCGGCGTACTTCTTCTGCTCTTCCGATTCCCGGTGAGTCATGAAAGTCTGAAAACGAGGGACAGGCAATCCGGGATACGCGGGCATGCCGGCTTCGAGGGGGTGTGAGAGGTCGATGATCATGAGCCACAACCAGATTAACTCGTTTGTGCAACAAGGCACAGCCATTCCTGTTCTGATCGTTGGCTTTTCAAACCACCTCCCACGCTCTACCACTTACTCACCATGCCCTGCACCACACGGCACACGGCACCGTGACCCCCGTAACTGCATCCTCTTTCTCCCTATGTTTCCCTGTCTCCACACGGCTCTCCCGCCGGGGCCGCTCATTCCGTCATCATCGAAGGAGCGCCTTGCATGTCCACCGCTGTCGCACCTGATAAGAAAGCTGATCTTGCCGGCCCAGGCATTGGCAATTACACCGAACTCGAAAAAGTCCTTCCTAAGGACTACAAGTCCCTGCTCAACGTCCGCGAAACGCAGGAAGCCATTCACCATCTTCGCCGCTACATCGAAGACAATCTCTGCCGCGAACTGAACCTCATGATGGTCCAGGTTCCGCTCATCGTCGACGTGGATGCCGGCGTCAACGACATGCTCGATCGCGACGGCTCGCGCACGCCCGTCGGCTTCCACATCAACAACGATCATGGAAAGAATCCTATCGACGCACAGGTAGTCCAGGCTGCCACGAAGTGGAAGAGAGTCGCGCTCAAGCAGTTCCAGTGCGAACTCGGCCAGGGCATCTGCACCGACATGCGCGCCGTTCGTAAGGACTACTTCCTTGATCACGATCACTCCTGCTACGTCGATCAGTGGGACTGGGAGCGTGTGATCTCGCCGGACCAGCGTACGGTTCGCTTCCTCGAACTAGTGGTTCGCCGCATCTGGAAGGTACTCGTCGGCGCCGAGAAGTTTGCGCAGGAAATGTTCCCGCAGCTTAAGGACCCGCGTTTCCCCAACCTGCCCGAAGAGCTCACCTTCTTGCACGCGGAAGACATTCTCGACATGTATCCCGACCTGCCGCGTAAACAACGCGAGACCAAGGTCCTGCGCGAGTATGCACCAGCGGTTTTCATCGTCGGCATCGGTTGGCCGCTAAAGGACGGCTATCCGCACGAGAATCGCGCCGCCGACTATGACGACTGGATCACCGATACCAGCCTCGAAACCGGCAAGGAAACTCACGGTCTCAACGGCGACATCCTGGTGTGGAATCCGGTCACCAAGCGCCGCCACGAGCTTACGTCCATGGGCATCCGCGTCAATCCCGAAACCCTGAAGAAGCAGCTCGAGATGGCGAACCTGCTCGACAACCTTAAATTCCCATATCACCAGGCCATCATGAACAACCTGATCCCGCAATCGATCGGCGGGGGGATTGGCCAGTCCCGCACGCTCATGCTGTTGCTGCGGAAAGCGCACCTCGGCGAAGTGAGCGTTACGGTTTGGCCGAAGATCCTGAAAGACCTGTGCGCGAAGAAGAATATCTTCGTGCTCGAATAGTCTTCTACTGCGGTGCCCCACATCTGCCTGCGGTTGGCAGATGTGGGTTCCACCAGCTATGCAATTTCATCGGAGGCGTCAGCCTCCAATGAATTCCGCTCGGGCCGCTTACCCGCCGGCTCGGGCCGTCCGTCGCACCCGCCAGGAAGGGAGCGTCGTATGCGAGCCACTAGAGTTAGAGAATTTCTCGACACCAATCGAATCAGTTATTCCACCATCGTTCACCCCACCGCCTACACCGCGCAGGGCACAGCCGCCTATGCGCACGTGCCCGGCAAAGAATTGGCCAAGACCGTGATGGTCCGCGTGGACAGCCAATTAGCCATGGCGGTCCTGCCGGCCTCGGCCCAGCTCGACCTCGCGGCCTTCAAGAAAATCACGCGCGCAAAGTCCGTCGGTCTTGCCAGCGAGCCCGAGTTCGAGATGAAGTTTCCCGATTGTGATCTCGGCGCCATGCCGCCTTTCGGCAATCTATATGGCGTGCCGGTTTACCTGGAAGAGAAGCTGGCCGAAGATGAGGAGATTGCTTTCAACGCAGGATCGCACACCGAACTGGTTCGCATGAAGTTTGCGGATTTCGAGCGGCTGGTCAATCCCATCGTTGGCCGGTTCGCGCTCCGTCCGCGCACCAACGCCTAGCCAAACCGAGAGCAGGAAGGTGGACAGCAGAACCTGTCCACCTACTCCTCTTTGTCGTTCCCTGTCTCGACGGGTTTGTCTGTCACGATCGCTTCATAACTTCCGTGACACTTCTGCACCGGATGCACGATCACCGTCGTGCTGCGCCCCTCGTATGTAACCTCGAACGCCAGCGGCTGCCGCGGACGCTCCGGCAGTCCTTCAAACCGCGCCCGGCCATCCACATCGGTGTAAAGCTCCAGAGTCAGCCGATGGAATCCGCCGAAGCCGTACTTGATGAGCGTTTCAATCTTGGCCTTGTAGAGTGGCTTTCGCTTGGTGCTCATCACAGTGATGTCCGCCGAGCATTGCCCCATGTCTGCGGAGATAACCGGCACCTGTGGGGAGTCTTGTGTTTTTGTATCGATCTGCGCAAAGACACCAACACTGAGAGTTGCAGAGAGCAGTAAAGAACTAAGAAATCGCTGCACAGCGCAATTCTACTTTGGCTGGAACATTCTCGCTCTGCGTCTCCCATCCTTTCGGCTAGCCAAAACGGCTACGTAATTTCTATCTAGTTGTCCCGTTCCTAGAACATCAGCCTAGGCCCCCCATCCATTGCGCACCCGGCTTCCGAGGTTCATCTTGGAAGTCCACTCGAGGGTGAGGGAGAATCCCCAATGAAAAAACTGATCGTGCTGTCCCTTGTCTTGCTTTGCTCGTTTTTGGCGCTGGCCCAGATCAACTCTGCGGTGTCCATGGCACCGTATTACCAAGTCAACTACTACTCCCATCGCAACAACGCCTTTGGGGCTGATGCGCCGATCGACATCATCAACCCCGGTACTACCGGTTCGCCACGCTCTACCGGTCATGGCACGATTTGCGCCGACATCTACGTCTTCGACGCCAATCAGCGCATGATCGAATGCTGTAATTGCCCAATCACCGCCAACGGTGAACTCGAACTTTCAATCAGGAACGATTTGACCGGTAATCCGATCACCGGCGCAGGCAGCGCTCCCGATCGCGGCACCATCAAGATCGTCGCCGATGCTCCTAATGTCTGTAACGCTGCCGCTCCGTTTCCGGTCTCCGGACTTGTGGCCTACGCGACTCATTTGAAACAGCTCACGCCCGGTGGACCTGTCTCTGCAACCGAAGACGAATTTGAATTCGTCAGTAACGTCAGCCAGGATGAAATCTCGTTCCTCGGAACATCCTGTGCATTCACCCGCCAACTCGGCAGCGGCAAGGGCGTTTGCACCTGCGGCTCCGGCGGCTAAACTTCATTCGACAGGGAAAGTGAAAGCGCCGCTCACAAGCGGCGCTTTTTTCATCTCAACCGTTCCTTGCCCACTCTTCATTTCTTCTCGTATTCCACAAACAGTTCCGGAAACTGCTCTTTCAACGCCGCGATCTTCGGCCGATCGCAAACCTGTATGTAAGGGTTCTCCGGATTCTTCAGCGCATAATCCTGGTGGTAATCTTCCGCCCGATAGAAACCCTTCAGCGGCGTCACCTCAGTAACGATCTTGGAAGGAAATACTTTCGCCGCATCAAGCTGCGCGATGTATGCCGTTGCCAGCCGCTTTTGCTCGTCATTCACATAAAAGATCGCCGAACGATACGAGGTGCCGACGTCAGGTCCCTGTCGATTTAGCTGTGTCGGATCGTGAGCCACGGAAAAGAACACACGCAGCAACTGGCCGTACGTGATCTTCGAAGGATCGTAGACCACTTCCACCGACTCCGCGTGTCCCGTCGTCTCGGTCGTGACCTGATCGTAAGTCGCGGTCTTAGCCGATCCGCCTGCATAGCCCACCGTCGTGTTCTTCACACCTTTAAGGCGCTCGAAAACTGCTTGGGTTCCCCAGAAGCATCCGCCGGCAAACACGGCCTTCTGCTCGCCCGATTTCTGCGCCAGTGGAACGTCAGTCGTTGCTGCTGGAACCTTAGGGGCCGCCGCGTGAGCGGTGCACGCAATTAAAGACAGAAGAGACAAGATCAATGCAAATACGGACAAGCGCAACAAGTCACACCTCACCTCCTTATGAGACGCGACAATTGCCAGGAAGATACAAAAGTCGCCTGTCATCGCAATCCGTGCTCCGGGGTTATGGACTTAGTCCGCGCGGTTAGCCCCTCAAAAAGGCTTGCGAACGGGGAGTAATCACCTATACTGGCCAGCCACGGACTTACCGCTAAAGTTACGGATACCCGGGGCCCAATCCAGCTCGGCGACCTACCTCAAAAAGCACTCGGTCCGAATCAATAACAACTCGAGGGTTCTGATGAAACGCATCGTACTCTGCACGCTTGCTGCTCTTTTGCTGTTCGCCGAAGCGCCATGGGCAATGGCGGATGTAATTACCTTGAACGTCACCGGCACTTTGGCTCCTGACAAGGGTATCGCCTTTTGCTCTCCCACATGCACATTGGGCGGCAATATCGTCATCGACAACACGCTCGGTACGGTTGTCTCTGCCAACGTGTCAGTCACGGGCGAAACCCCGACTGAGGGTCCATTTACCACGTGGTTCCCTTTCCTTGGCAGCGGCGGCGGAATTCCGGGAGCGAACACCACATTGGAAATCGACGATGCCGCCAGCGACGCATTGCGCTTCTACATCAGCACTCCCACAAGCGCCTCATTGGTTGGTTACACCGGCGGCCCGGCGATCAAGATCCTGATGACAAACATCTTCGCCGACGTTACCGCTGATCAACGTGCCGACTGGACCGGCACCGGCGCTTTGACTAACTCCGCGGTCCCTGAGCCCTCAAGCTTGCTTTTACTCGCCAGCGGCGGACTCGGACTCGCAAATGCACTCCGTCGTAAATTGAGTCGTTAGTCGTTTTCGGAAAGGACGCTTTTTCAGCAGAAGCGTCCTTTCTTTACTCCTGCCGCAAGCTCACCATTGGGTCCACGCGCGCCGCTCGATTCGAAGGCACCAGGATGGCCACTGCTGCGATCACCGAAATCAGGGCTGCTGACAACGCAATCACCACCGGATCGTTCGGGCCAATGCCAAACAGTACCGCCTTCACGTACTTGCCGGAATAGAGCGACCCCATGACTCCAAATAGTGCGCCTGCAATCACCCAGGTCATTGCCTGCGACAGTACCATGCGCAGAATGCGAGCCGGAGTGGCTCCCAACGCCATGCGGATTCCGATCTCGCGCCTTCTCTGTATCACCAACAGAGCGATCACGCTGTAGACGCCGATGACCGTCAGCAGAATTCCAGCGAGAGCAAACATTCCGAGCAGTGTTGTGTTGAAGCGCGGCTGAGAAGCCATCTGCGAGACGCGATCCCCCATCGATGCGGTCTCGACTGGAATCGTGGGATCAAGCGATGCTACCTTTTCGCGAACTTCGTTAGCTACCACTTCCGCTGCAACCGGACTAAGCAGCGTAATGCTGAGATGACGCGAACTTACGCCCCGCAGATACAGGTCTTCGGTTGAATGTCGCCGCGGCAGGTAGAACTCCGGCGCGGGTTTCGCGCCAAGACCTCCATTAGCAGCATCGTCGACCACTCCAATCACAGTGGACCACGGTAGCGGTTGGCCATTATTGCCTTTTGGACGAACTTGCCGGCCGACAGGATCCATGTTCGGAAAGAGCAGATCGGCGAGTGTGCGATTCAGGATCATGGTGTCCGACTGCGGCGCACGATCCTCTTCGCGGAAGTCATGCCCCCGAAGCAAGCTGATACCCAACGTCTTGAAGTAGCCTGGTGTTACGGCTCGCCAGCCGATTTCAGGTCCGGTGCCACGCTCCGGATCCCACACGGAGCCGCCTTCCGTTTCCAGCGCGACCAGCGGCATGCTTCGTGCTGGAATACCTGGTGGAATCGAGTCGCTGATCGCGAAGCTCGTCATGCCCGGAATCTGCGCAATCCTCCGCTCGAGCTCTTCGTAGAACGACACCCGCTGCGACAAGTCTGCATAGCGCGCGCTGCCGACTGTGAGTTCCGCGGCAACTCGGTGATCGGTACTGAACCCGAGTGGCGCCTGCTGTAACAGGTACAAGCTGCGCGCCAGCAGGACGGCATTCGTCAGCAGCACCAGTGCTACAGCGACTTGGACGGATAACAATCCATTGCGGAGGAGCGACCGTTGCGCCGTCTGCATCTGGCTGCTGGTCAGCCACTCTCGCCGGGGACGCTCAAACACCGTCGCGATCACCGACAGCATCGAGGTGAAGATCGCAGCCGCAGCCGCGAACAAAAGCACTCGTGCATCGATCCGAGCATCGTGAAGACGTTGAATCCCAAGTGGTGCGAGAGTGGTTGCGATACGTAGTAACCCTGTAGCAATCCCGCATCCGAGAATGCTGCCCACGATAGATACGGCCAACGACTCTGCCAGTTTCTCCGACAGTATGCGTGAATTCGAGGCTCCCAGCGCCGAACGAACCGCGAATTCCCGCCGTCGCTCCACGCTGCGTCCGAGCATAAGATTGCCGACATTGGCACAGACGATCAACAGCAGTGCGATCGAAGCAGCGAAGAGCAGCTTCGCGGCAAGTTGAGAATCATGGGTCTGGAAGTCCTTCAACGACCGCACCTGAAGTTTCAGGACCTTGCGAAACGGTGGCGGCGCTGATTGCACAAAGTCCCGGAATAGCGGCTGCAGTTGCGATCGCGCCTGCTCCACAGAAACGCCATCTCGCAAATGCGCCAGCAAGCGGACGGTGCTTCCGGGATTGCCACCATGCGCAAGCGCCGGGTCCAGAGCCAGCGGCACCAAGACCTCGACTCTGGCCGTGGTCGGCAATTCGAAGTCTCTCGGCAAAACCCCGACAATCCGGGTCGGTTCGCCATTCAGCGAGAACATTTGGCCGAGGACTTTCGCATTGTGCTGGAATCGACTCGCCCATAACTCATAGGAGATCAACGCCACGCGCGGCGCTTTCGGATCATCCTCCTCGACTTCGAAGTTCCGTCCGAGTAGCGATGTAACTCCCAGCGTCGGCAGAAAGTCGGCGTCGACGTTCGCGCATGCGATCCGCTGCGGGTTGTTCTCTGAGAGATCGCAGTCGTAAGGCAACTGCCACGCTGTCATCGAGGTAAACGGCTTCTGCTGTTGTTTCCATATCAGGGCCGGGCCAGCGAACTGGAACTCTCCTTCAACAATCGGCGCCAGAACGCCCACTGACACCACCCTGTTTCCGTTCGGATAGGGCGGGTCGCGGAAGAGAATTCGATCGGCGAAACTGAATACTGCGGCGGCAAAGCCAATCCCTAAGGCAATGGCGCAAATGGCGGGAACGGAAAAGCGAGGAATGCGGGTCAGCTTGCCGAAAGCGCGACCCAGGTCATTGAGGAACACACGAAGCCACGGCATCGCCACCTCACCTGAGCAGATAGACACCATTCACCGCTAGCGGGTTCCCTTGCTGTGATGAAATGCCTTTTAGGCTGCTTCGTCGGCGGGCCATTCCGGAGGATGGCATTCCGGACACTGCATGGCGGCGAATTCGGTCCAGCTCACGAGTTCTTCTGCCGAGGGCAACGGATGCTGTTCATGGACGTCGATGCGGTGAAGGACCTCGCGGAACTTGTCGGTGATGTAGAACACGGGCGCCTCAAACGCCGCCAGCTCTAACAGGGCGCTGCCGTTGCTGTCCGACAAAACCAGGAAGTCATCTCCGAGGTTAACTACTGTCGCTAGATGCTCGGGACGGGTGACCACAAGGACTCGTGTTTCGTTCTCGCGTACCTGGCTGGATTTTTCAGCGAGGGATTGCAGTAGCTGTGTTTGCTGAGCGTCGAGCGCCGACGGCAAAAGGACGATCAGCAGGTTCCATTTCCCGCGGAAATCAGTGAGCTGGACCGTCTTTCCAGCGGCGTCCAACAGAACGTAATCACGGATGAGTTGTCCGCGTTTGGGCGCAACTATGTGACTTGAATGCCACTCACTCGTCATGCGCGACCTGCTCAGCCAATCCAGCACATTCACTAGGATGCACCGACTTTAGGACAAGGGGTCGAAAAACTCGGTACTTTCCCTTAAGTTTCAGGATTAGGACAACATGCTGGCTTGAATAGGTGCTTTCGCGGATATATGGTACTGGAATAGACCCGCAGAATTTGCAGTGCTTGAGGAAAAGTTTCGCGGTGCTTTACAGTGCTTCGATACACCTCACGGGGACGAAACCGGAAACTCTGCCGTGAATTTGAAAATTCGCGGTGAGGAAATGTTTGGTCACCGAGTTGCGAATTCAAATGTCTAACTCCCCGCAGGAAAGGATGTAGAAGTAAATGTGGAAGCCGACGAATCCTAGCGCACCATCACCCTCCACTCCAGAACCGCAGCGTCCGACGCCGACGCCTACTACGACCAATATGAATGAACCGACGCCCGTAACCGCTCCGCGTAATGCCACCCTGAACACAGCCGACCAGGCGACGATCGGCAAGTCGCTCGTCATCAAGGGCGAAGTCACCGGTTCCGAATCGCTTTACATCGACGGACGCGTCGAGGGTTCCATCACTCTCCCCGGCAACCGGGTTACGGTGGGCCGGAATGGCGTTGTGAACGCCAACATCAGTGCGCGTGAAATCGTTGTGCTCGGCAAGGTCCGCGGTAACCTGACCGCGAGCGATCGCGTGGACATCCGCACCGAAGGTTCGCTGACCGGCGATGTAGTTGCCCAGCGCATCTCGATCGAAGACGGAGCGTTCTTCAAGGGCGGCATCGATATCCGCAAGCCCGGCCAGACGCAGCCCAATTCCAAGAATGGCGACGCCAAGGAAGCAGTCGCCGAAGCCGCAGTCGCTCGCTAACGCGAACAGCACTTTCTTGTAGGGACACGGGCGCCGTTCACGCGACGCCCGTGTTTGTGCCTTTATGGTTGAGAAAATACTTCAGTTCTTTTCGCTCGCCTGCCGTCACAACAAGACCACTCAACCTTTTACTGCCTCAGAGACCGTAAAGCCCAAGAAGAACTCTGATTGGGATCCGGTGCAGAGTGCCACCAGCCATTACGTCGTCTGCCTCGATTGCGGCCGCAAGTTCGCCTACGACTGGTCAAACATGCGCATGGTGCGTTAGATCGAACTCCTGAAATCTCCTGACTTGAAGTGAAGAAGGCGCCGGCAAGAGCGGCGCCTTAACTTTTTTCGCTAGAGATACCCCCACCCCTATCACCAGACCATATTTTTCAACAACTTACGGGTGTATTTTTGAGCTAATACCAT
>DASTGW010000210.1:0-7854 GCA_035718705.1 Terriglobales bacterium
CGCGCGATTTGTCCACGCCGAGTTCTTTGCCGTCGTCCCGGCCGCTGCGTGATGCGCGATCACTGCCGGCGGCGAGGGACTGCAGCTAAGGCCAGAGGCCAGAAGCCGGCAGTGATTTATCAGTGACAAACAAGTGGCCAAGCGGAGACGTTGTGCGTCTTTAGTGGGATGATGTTGTTCCGCCTTTTCACGAGTGCGCGCTGGATTAGCGCTGCCTCGTTTCTCATGGCACTAGCCGGATCGATGGGATGCGAGCGCGCGAAGTCGCCGCCCGTGATCGATTCCGCGCGTTCGTCCGCAACGCAGGTCGAGACTGCGTCGTCGACTTCCCCTAAGCCGTCAGCCAAATCGCGCGAACGATTGATTCCCGAGTCGAGTGCGGAGACGATGCGTGCATTCGCCGCGGCGCATCTCCGGCCGGGTCTCAAGCCGGGAGATTTTCTCACCAACAAGGCTGACTACCCCACTGGCGACACTGCAGGTGTCTATCGCGCGGTGCTCGACACGCTCTACGTGTCGAGGGATGGATTTCCCGGCCAGGTAGTTCTTTCCGACGTCGCGATCACTCAGTCGGTGACCTGTTTGCGGATGCCGTGCCCGATCATACCCAACGGCACCGGGAGCGAACCGAAGCTCGAAACGCTCGACGCTTATCGCATCGCTCAGCTAAATCGCCGCCACATCACGCCGAAGTTCAGCTATCACATTCCGCTGAAGTTGCTGGGCGAGACGGAACACCGCGAGATGGAGATCGATGGACGGGCGATCGCGCTGCGTGACAGCGCTTCGCTCGCGAGCCGCGGAATGCGCGAGATGCCGTTCTGGCTCGCGTTCCAGGTGAGATATCCGCATGCGTGGGGCTATGCGGTGCTCTCAGTCGTCGGAATGAATCCGAAACGGAATGAAGCGATTCTCCAGGTTACGCACCTGTGCGGAACGTACTGCCATAGCACAGAGACGATGGTGCTATGGAAAGTGCGCGGACAATGGCACGTCATCGAGCGAGTTCCCGAAGAGGGCGACTCGACTGACCTCGGACACGAGTCGCTGCGCTACCGCGGAGTTGGAGCCCACGCCCCGATTTATGAAATTCGGGCTGCGGCGAAACGAGACTCGATACGACAGGCAGAAATTCCGCGCGACATCCATGGGCGCATAACGTCTCAGACTGGTCAGCCGGTGCAGGGCGCGAAGATAACGCTTCATGCCGGCGATCACCCGAACGTGCCGTCGGCGGCTGCGATCACCGACTCGCTCGGCGATTACCGCTTCGCTAATCCACCAGTCGGCAGTGCGGGGCTGATGGTGCGCTGCCCGGGAAATACGGCCCATCCCGACTCGCTTGCCAAAGTCGCGGGAACCGACGTTGGAATCGGCCAACACGTCGAGGTCAACATCTGGATCGACCGCGCGATCTGCGACGAAACGCCAGGCGTGGCGAAGCCCGAACAGATTGCTCCGGCCATCAACGTCCCGCCGCTGCAGAATGCGTTTGACGTGGCGCGGGCTCGCATGGCGACTTACCCGTCGGAAGACGAAGCGGCGGTTTATCGTGCGTTGCTCAAGCAGATGGGATATGGAAGCGCCGGGATCACGCCGGTTTATGCAGTGACACGCTCGTCGTGCAGTTTCACCTCGTGCCGCGACGTATACCTGCACGCGATTCGATACGAGCCGCAGGTCATGCTGTCGACGATGGAAAACTTCGTGGCTGTCCGCGATCAGCGTCTCGACTTTCGTACGGATTTCGTTGGTTTGCCGGGAATGCAGCTCGTTGGCGACTCGGCGATAAAGGCCGTCGAGCGCGCGACTGGAAGTGGCGATGCGCTGAACAATCCAGATGTGATTCATCGAGCGTGGCCAAACGTCGACGTCATCGTGTCGCTGAGTCCAGTTGGGTTCAGTCCGCGCCGAGAACAGGCAATCGTGGAAGTGACTCGAGGCGACAATCGGCACGGAAGCCTGTTGGGGATTTTGAACCGCACGCCGAGCGGCTGGCGGGTGGTGCGGCTCGTCAATTTTGTCGGGAACAACGACTGATGCGTCGAGGGGTGCTGATCCTTCTAGCCTGTCTCGGCTGCGATCGTCCGGCGCCGGCCGTGCGAGAGACGTCGAGCTCGTCGAAGCAATCGCAAACGACGCCGGCGGTCGCCACTACTTATGCACTCGGAGACTCCACACTGCCGACGTACCAGATCGTGGCGGAGGATTCGGCCTACGGTGCGTGGGGAGTGTCGGGTTATGACATCAGCCCGAGTGAGTTCTTCATTGGCTCACATGTGCGTCATCCGTCGGGCTTAATGGTGATCTGGTTCGACACCGCGGTGAGAGCAACTGAGGATCATCCCGTCGGTCACGTCCACACAGACAGTCTGGTGGTGCGCGACGTTCGGCCAGGCGAATATCTCGGGCGATTCTGTTTTGCAGGCCAATCACCGGCGAGCGCAATTGTTGGGCTGGTGCGCGACGCTGATACGGCTTTCGTACCTCGTCTCGCCTGGGAATTGGATGCGACCAGCTTTCGCATCAAACCATTCCCAGCCGATTCCGTCAGATGTCGCGTTGCGGATCCGCTCGCAGGCGAGGCCGACTGATCGATCGCAGGCCACAGTCGCGCTGATAGAAAATCGACATAGTGATGATACGATTTCGACATCGTTCACCACTTTTTGTTTGGCGCAAGAAGAAAGAAAACCGCAATGCTCTGCAGTAGAAATTTTCTCCGAGCGCCCCTAGGGTTTTTGCTTGATTAAAACCCAGTCGTCTGCAATATTGGCCACCTGTTTCCAGCCGTACCAAAACCCCGCACAGCGTTGAACTTGAACAACATCGCCGGCAGCGTATTACCCATCAAGCGAGCCGAGGAGCTGATCCTTACGCTGCCGGGTGTCGTTTCGGCAAAGATCATCGAGAGTGAGAGTGGCGCTGTCGAGCAGATCCATGTGCTGACGACGGCGGAGCTCACTCCGAAGCAGGTGGTGCGCAACATCGAGAGTGCGTTGATGGCGCACCTGGCGATGCGGGTGGATCATCGGAAGATCTCGGTGGCGATCACGAGTGAGCCGAAGCCAAAGCCTCAGGCTGCTCGGCCGACGCCGCACACCCAGTTCATGGCGCCGTCGCTGACACCCGCCGAGGGGGTCCGAAAATACACCGGCAGGCGGTTGTACTTCGAGGATGTCGAGGTGAGAGGCAGTCGCAGCAAGGGGGTTTCCTGTAGAGTTACGCTGCGGAAGGGTGAGGAGTCGTTCATAGGTGAAGCCCACGGGATCGAGGGTGACAGGAGTCGTCTCGATCTCGCTGCCCGTGCGACGGTGTTCGCGATTGGCAGTGCGGAAGGGCGGGAAGGGCAGCTGGCGGTAGAGGGTGTGAAGGTGATGGAGGCCTTTGACCGCGAGTACGTTTTCGTCGGAGTGACAGTTCGGGCTGGACGAGACAGCCAGTTGCTTGTAGGTAATTGTGAGATCAAAGGCAGCGCAGAAACGGCGAGTGCGCTGGCGGTACTGGCGGCGACGAACCGCTGGGTAGATCAGGTAGAGTAAGCGACTTCAAGGAGTCGGTGCAGGACATAGAAGTGGAAGTGGAAAGCAGGTCTAGTCAGATCTGGTAAAAAACTGTCTGTGTAAGCGATTTCACCTTTAACACGGATCCTATAGGACTATAAAACCCCCGTTCCCGGCAGAGACGAGTTGAGCGGGCAGTACTAGTTACAAGAGCGGAGCCAACCATGTAGCGCATCGTAGCGAATGCTCGATGCGACTGATCCCTTGGGAGGTGACGCGAATGTTTGCTGCCTTTTTGAGATGGTGTTTCCCTGATACCCAGATTTGGGCCTAGCCGAGTGCGGGGGTTTTCTAAGTATGAAGAGTCTGATTGCGCGATATGTAGCACTGGTTTGTCTCGCCGCATGCGGCGCCGGATTTGTGCTCTACGTTACAGATCCGACGTTTTCTGAAGCGTTTCTACGCGCTGCGGTGACATTCGGCTTGATCAGTGTTCTCGCCGACGTGCTCAGTTATCGCAGCAATAGAGAGTCAACCGGTTCGCTCTCATTTATCCCGGTATTGGCGACGGCTGCCGTGGCTCCGCACTGGCTCAGCGCAGCTGCGGTGGGCGCAGCTGCCATTGCTGGACAGCTTCTGGCAAAGAAGGAAGCACTCAAGACGATTTTCAACGGTGCGCAACAGGCCTTCGCCACCGCTCTGGCGATCTTGGCTTATCGGGCCTTCGGCGGAACTCCGCTCATGCGAATCGGCGATTCTAGCTCTCTATCACTTTTCGCGCTCTTCTTGGTTTTCTTCCTCACGAATTCGATTTGCGTAGCCGGAGCCCTCGGAATCGTCGGCCAGCGCAGCGCGTGGACAATTTGGAAGAACAATACATTCACAGCGTTGCCGTACGACTTCTTGTCGTTGCCGGCCATCTTATTCTTCGCTTGGACTTACAACCAATACGGTACGGTGGGTGCCTTCGTTTTCGCTATCCCGCTCCTGGGGTTACGTCAGCTTTATAAGGTCACCGGTCAGCTTGAGCAGACGAATAAAGAGTTGTTAGAGCTTATGGTCGCTGCGATCGAGGCACGTGACCCATATACCTCTGGCCACTCACGCCGAGTCGCCGAGAAAGCCCGCATCATTGCGAAGGCAGTCGGGCTCCGCGAAAAGGAAAGTGGAAGGATTGTCGCGGCAGCGCTCCTCCACGATGTTGGCAAGATCCACGAAGTATTTGGTCCGATCTTGAGCAAGCCCGGACGCCTGACACCGGAAGAACAGGTGATAATGCGAACGCATCCGGTGAAAAGCGCAGAATTGGCAGGTAAGGTCACGGAGCTACGAGATGTAGTTCCGCTCATTCGCCATCATCACGAGAATTGGGATGGCACAGGGTATCCGGATGGTTTGAAAGGAGAAGCCATTCCTCTAGGGTCTCGCATAATTATGTTCGCGGACACTATTGATGCGATGACTACGGATCGACCTTATCGCGCGGCGTTAGACGCACCCGCAGTTCGCAAAGAGCTGCTTCGCTTTCGCGGGACGCAGTTTGATCCCGTAATTTGTGATGCCCTGTTGCGCAGTCCGGAGTACGCAAAACTCTTCGCATCAAGGGATGCAGTCGACATGGACTGGCAGGCCCGGACTCCAGAACGCGGCTCGATTCTTCGCGTCGCAGAATCAGCTTAAGATTTCGCCTAAGCGCCACCCGAGTACGCATGGCGTACCGGACACTATGCACCTACTACCGTCGACGTTCGCACGGTTCGAACGTGTACAGCAGGGAGAGCAGACTAAACGGTGACGAGCTCCAGCTCTTTCTCGTGAATGTCTGCGCCCGGCGTATTGGCGGTTAGTGACGAGGCTTCCCGCAGTTCGCGCGAGAATGATGTGGCCTCGCGCCTTTTCTTAGAGATGTAATCAGTTAAATGCCATCTCGCATTTGCGTCATCGTTCACGTAACTCAAGCCGCGACAAAGTGCGCTAACCTCATAATCCTGGCCGCCGACTTGTGATATACGCTCGTACAAGGTGCGCAGCTCGTTCACGTATGGCAGAACTGAGTCGGGCGACCGCCCCTGGGCAATGTACGTGTTTAACCGGAGCGCAACTCCGGCTGCCTGCCAGCTGTGGCGGTCTCCAAGTTCATTCCAAGGAAAGGCGTCGACTAGCCTCTCTGCGTCCAAGAGACGTTTATCCCACAGAGCCAAGCGTGCTTTCGCTGCGGTAGCAGAGCAGGCTGTCTGGAGCTGGTCCGGCTCGCCGTGAGATTCCTCCGCTCGAGCCAGCCAGATCTCGACCGATGAGCGCTCGGTCTGATCGGACTCGAGTAAAAACTCCGCTAGCCTGACCGCGTACTCGCGCGCTGCGGCGAATAGTTTGCGGCTCTTCGCAATTTCGTAGGCTTCATTGAGCGCAGCGGGGACCTCTTCTTGTGGGCCTGCGCGGCGCAAGACAAAGGCGAGATCAGTAATTGCATTTGACAGTTGAAGCGCGCTGCCGGACTCGCGTTCTAGCGCGACTCGCTCTTTTGCAAATCTTACTGCCTGGCCTAGGTCTCCGACCATAGTGTGATATATGACTTGCACTTGCAGTCGTGAGCGGAGATCGATCGCACTGTCTGAAAGCGAATCTTTGACCATCAAATAAACCTTCTCGATTTCAGCTAGATCTGCGACAGCAGTGGCCAGCTTCAGCGCGACAACCGCGACTCGCACCCGGTGCACGGCGCTTAGCTGGGAGTTATAAACGCAGACCAGCGTCCTAGATAGGACAGGGCCAACAGCTGGTTCGCTGATTCGCCGTGCCTCAAGCTCCGTTATCTCGAGGTCATCGTGACAGTCTCCATCACGATCGGCGTTCTGGAGTGCGCGAACGCGTGCGATGGTGGCCAACAACGCCGCGGAGTCTCTGGCAAGTCTATGGGCTTCAACAATCCGTAATAACACCTGAATTTGTTGTTCGCTGTTTGCGCAAAACGCCAGCACTCCTTCCAGGGCCGCGGATGCATCTCCCGCCAAGCCAATTTCCAATAAGTATCCTGCACACTTCATCGAAAGCTCATACGCGCGCGTGGCGTCACCAGCTTCTTGCCAATGAAACGCGCAGGCCCAAAGTAGTGAGGCAGAAATCGAGTCGCCGAGCACCTCGCGCTCAAGCACAAGGCCGCATCTGCGATGTAGAAACGCCGAGGAAACAGGATTAAGGTGAGCGAGGGCGGCACTCGCTAGTAAGTCGTGTCGAACCTGAAGGGTTTGTTGCTTGCCATCAATGGACATCCCTGCGCGCAGCATTCCGGCTCCTGTCAGTTCTTCGAGCGCGTCCATCGTTTGGTGCGCTGGGAGCTCTAAGACCTGGTCAAGACGGTCGATATTGGCGTTTTCGCCGAGGACAGCGCACGCCTGAAGGAGCCGCGTGCCAGCAGGCGAGAGTCTGGAAATACGCTCGCCGAGCACGTCGACGACAGACGGCGGAACTGCGTTGGACGCCCCAGTTTCAATCCACTGCTTCGTAAGCTCCAGTAAGAAATAAGGGTTGCCATCACTTGTTCGAGCTAGCCAATCAATCTCAGCAGGTGAGATTTCAGTCTTTAGGCGAGCGACAATGTCAACTATGACTGCCTGCACGTCGCTTGCGTCGAGTGGCTGAAGATGAAGTTTCGGAAGAAGTGCGCGCGCGACGTAATCCTCGATAGTTGCGCTCGCTCTCGTAGTGAAGACAAGGAAGAGCCGCTTGGTCGAGAGTGCTTCGACCATCGCGGCAAAGAAATTCGCTGACGTCGCGTCCAACCATTGAATGTCATCGACAATGATCAATAGAGGTCTTTCTTCCAACACTGCGTCGAGAAGGTCTAGGATTGCTGATCTAAGATTTGCGTAGGCGCTACCAGCGTCCTCACCGGGGTTGTGATTGAGATAGCCTCCGGGGTTGATATCCGTTAAACGCCGAAGCGCGATTAGGCTCTCTTGGTCCGCGCCGAGTGCCCCCGGCAATTCGCGAAGCTTTGGGACAAGCGTCACGAAGGCGGCAAGAGGTTGGTCTGACTCGGATTTCCGACAACTTACCCGTTCCACGCGAACGCCTTGCAAAACTGCAAACTTTGCTAGCTCAGAGGTGAGGCGAGTCTTCCCGATCCCAGGTTCGCCTTTAATCAAGCATGCCGCGCCCAATCCTGACCGGACTTTGGCCAGTTGATCGGTGAGAAATAACATCTCTTCTCGACGTCCTACCCACGCTGGCTCGTCGGCCAGTACACGTGCGATGGGTGGTGCGTACTTGCTCACGCGATTCCGCAAGATTTTTGCGGGAATAGCAAGCTGCGCGTTCCGCGGTGTTACTTCTTCTATGTAACGATCTAGTA
>DASTGW010000211.1:0-2573 GCA_035718705.1 Terriglobales bacterium
CCGTCAGCGATTGCAGCTCAACTCGAATCGGGAAGCGTCCCTGCAATTCGGGGATCAAATCGCTCGGCTTCGAAACATGGAATGCCCCGGCTGCAATAAACAGGATGTGATCCGTTCTGACCATGCCGTAACGCGTGTTGACCGTTGTGCCTTCCACGATAGGCAGGATGTCTCTCTGCACGCCTTCGCGCGAAACGTCGGGCCCATGGCCACCTTCGCGTCCGGCAATCTTGTCGATTTCGTCGATGAACAATATTCCCGACTGCTCCGCCCTCTCGACGGCGATGCGCGTTACCTGGTCCATGTCGATTAGCCGAGATTCCTCTTCCTGTACCAGGTAGTCAAACGCCTCGCTGACCTTCATCTTCCGCTTCTTCGAACGCGACCCAAAGATGTTCGGCAACATGTCCTTGATGTTGACGTCCATCTCTTCCACGCCCTGGTTCGAGATGATTTCGAACGCCGGGAACGACTTCTCGCGAACCTCAAGTTCCACAAGCCGGTCGTCGAGCTTGCCCTCGCGCAGTTGCTGGCGCAGCTTTTCACGTGTCCGCGACGAACCACCTTCGCCCGACAAGAGCTCTGGCTGGTTTGCCCCATCTCCTGGCCTGAACCCAACATTTGATCCCGGCAACAATAAATCCAGCAGGCGCTCTTCGGCGTTCAACTCAGCTTTGTCGGCAACGTCCTCAAGCTTCTCTTCCCTTACCATCTCGATCGCGATCTCGATCAGGTCGCGGATCATCGACTCTACATCGCGTCCGACATAGCCGACTTCTGTGAACTTCGAAGCTTCGACTTTCAGGAACGGAGAATTCGCCAACTTAGCCAACCGGCGGGCAATCTCCGTCTTACCCACACCCGTCGGCCCCATCATGATGATGTTCTTCGGGATAACTTCTTCCGCGAGCTCGGGCGGAAGTTTCTGCCGACGCATGCGATTCCGCAGCGCGATCGCTACCGCGCGCTTGGCCGCATGCTGACCAACCACGTACTTGTCGAGTTCAGCGACGATCTCACGCGGGGTAAGTTCGTCGAGTGCTACCTGTTCTTCTTCTGCTGTACCGGGTAAATAAATCGCCATTACAACTCCAGATTTCTAAAAACCACCAAGATCATTCTGAGCGAAGCGAAGCAACTATGCATTCAGGCTTTCGCCCTCAGCTCTTTCCTCACCACCAGCTTCAGTCCTGACCACATATCGTCGATGGCGCAAACTTTCACATCCACGAACTTCGTCTTCAACGCGTGATCGCGGATAACGTTCTCCGTCAGATCGGTCCTAATCCCCGACGCCTTCTTCGGCCACGCGACCCAGACCATGCCATCAGGAACGACCATCTTCGCCGCCCTTGCAAACTCCGCCTGGTACTCGGCCATCGAAGTCGCAAACAGTAGCACGAAATCGACCGGCGGCTTCGACTTTGAATCCACGAAATCCCGCAACTCATCCGGCAACTTCCGCGGGGAATTCAAGAACAGGACACGATCTCCCTCTTTGATCCCCAGCTTTTTCAGCAGCGGCGTTCCGGAATAGCCAGCCATAACATAGTTCTTAGTTCTTAGTAGTTAGTACCTGGCCCTCGGCTATTAAGCGACTCGAACCTTCACGACTAAATACCAACTACTAATTACAGTTCTTCGATTACAAACGTCTCGTTCGTATAGATGCACATCTTGCCTGCAATCTTCATTGCCGCCTCGGCGATCGCCCGCGCCGCCATATTTGTGTTCTCAGCCAACGCCTGGGCGGCCGCCTGCGCAAAAGGCCCGCCACTTCCGATGGCGGCAATACCGGTTTCTGGCTCTATCACGTCGCCATTGCCGCTGATTAGGAACGTCTGCGTCGTATCGGCGACCAGCAGCAGCGCCTCCAGGTGACGCAGCGCCTTATCTGTGCGCCAGTCTTTCGCCAGTTCGACCGCCGCTCGGCCAAGATTCCCGTGATACTGCTCCAGTTTGCCTTCAAAGCGGCTGAACAGAGAAAACGCATCGGCCGTCGATCCGGCGAAACCCGACAGGATCTTTTCGTTGTACATGCGCCGAACCTTGCGCGCGTTGTGCTTGATGACGTGATCGCCCAGCGTGACCTGGCCGTCGGCGGCCATCACCACCTTTCCGTCTTTGCGGACGGTGAGCACGGTCGTTGAGCGAATCAATGGTGCTTTGCGGGCCTGCGCGGCCCCTAGTGCGTTCTTTTTCATGAGGACAATAGGTGATTATACGGGAATCAGCTTAGAGGTGCCCCATTTCCGAAGCCACGGATACCCCATCCTAGCTTCCTTTGCTAGGGTGGGGGTGTTGCTCACACCTGCAGGATCACGCACTTCAGATAAGCCGTCTCCGGCACCCCCAGCAGCACCGGATGGTCTTTTGCCTGCCCGCGCTTTTCGAGCACCTTTACGACGCGCCGCGCATCGCTGGCGGCATCACGGAGCATATCCACGAAGTCCGTTTCGTTCACGTGATACGAGCAGCTACACGTCACCAGCACACCGCCGGGCCGCAGCATCTTCAGCGCTCGTAAATTGATGTCCTTATATCCGCGCAGTGCGCCGCCGAGGTCTTTCTTC
>DASTGW010000212.1:0-10198 GCA_035718705.1 Terriglobales bacterium
GGAGTATCGGGACCACTCTGAGTTCCGTGGTGCAGGCAGCGTTGCGGGCCGAAGGATTGCACGTGGAGCGCACCACCGTGCGCCCCGTCGGACATCCCTATAACCGCGAGGTCCGCTTCAACCCCGAACAGGCAAAATGGATCGCCTCCATGCTGCAGCATCGGGCCGAGTTCGTGGTGGTCGACGAGGGCCCCGGGATGAGCGGTTCCTCCTTCCTGTCAGTCGGCGAGGCGCTTCTGGATCATGGTGTACCGCGTCACTCCATTTCCTTTCTCTGTAGCCGAAATCCAGATCCGGCTTTGCTGAAGGCGGAAGATGCAATCACGCGTTGGCCTAGCTTTCGCAGCTACTACACCAATCCGACGCAGTTCCTGCCTCCTTCCGTGAAACACTACATCGCTGGCGGAATTTGGAGAGCCGATGTCTTCCCCAGCGAGCGGGATTGGCCGGCTTCCTGGCTGCAGATGGAGCGTTTGAAGTTCCTGTCGGAAGATCGGCAGACTTACTTCGGCTTTGAGGGCTTCGGCCGCTTTGGCGAAGAAGTGCACGATCGGGCGAAAATGACCGCTGAAGCAGGGTTTGGCGTCATGCCGCTGAAACGCGAGGAAGGTTTCGGCATCTATCCGATGCTCAGCGGTCGTTCACTGAGCAGGCAGGATGCAACGCCCGCACTCCTTCAGAGGCTCGCCACTTACTGCGCCTTCCGGGCCGAACGCATGAGTGCGGAAGTAGAAGAAAACACCGAGTTGGAGAAGATGCTGCGCTTCAACGCTCGCGAAGACCTCCAGGTGGAACTGCCCCTGGAACTCTCGACTCTTCCCTTGGTGAAGCCAGCGGTGGTCGACGGCCGCATGCTTCCGCATAAGTGGATCGACAGCGAGGGCCATTGGCTCAAGATCGATGCGGTCACCCACGGTGACAATCACTTCTTTCCCGGTCCCACCGATATCGCCTGGGACCTTGCGGGCACCATCGTGGAATGGGAACTCGACCCAGAGCAGCAGGCGTGCTTCTTGGGCCATTACTTTGACACCAGCGGTGACCCCGCCGCAAACCGCATTTCCGGATATCTCCTCGCGTATTCGGTCTTCCGCATGGCGTTCTGCAAAATGGCGGCCGCTGCCATGCGCGGCCACGAAGAAGAATCTCGATTGATCCGGGACTACCACAAGTATCGCAGCCACTCCTGCCAACTCCTGGAGAAGCTCACCTTAAAGGTTGAAAGCGCGCTCCCCGCTCGAGCAATGCGGGTCGCCTGAGGTCTGTTACGCTGTAGCCGTGACAACGCTCATCACTGCTGACGAGATCATCAAGCTTCTCGATCTGAAGCCTCTCACGATCGAGGGCGGATACTTTGCCGAGACGTATCGCTCTCCAGCTCAATTCGACTTCCCTTTGTATCGTGGACCTCGGTCACTTGCCACCTCCATCTACTATCTCCTCACACCTGACACCTTCTCGCGCATGCATCGTGTTCCCGGCGAAGAGATCTTTCACTTCTACCTCGGGGATCCGGTCGAGATGCTGCAACTGACTTCCGCCGATCGCGGTGAAGTCGTTGTCATGGGTCACGATTTGAACGCCGGGATGAAGCTGCAGCACGTTGTTCCGGGAGGCGTGTGGCAGGGCACTCGCCTGCGCGCGGGCGGCCGCTTTGCGCTCATGGGTACGACGATGTCGCCGGGCTTCGATTATGCCGATTACGAGACGCCGAATGCTGATGAACTAGCCCAACAGTGGCATCAATTTGCCGAAATGATTCGAAGCTTATCGCCGGCGTAGTCCAAAGATCTAACTTCCCACCTTGGCATACGGCAGTGTCGCCGTGCGTTCGAGTTTGTCCCACGCGAACGCGCCGCCTTCCATCGCCCGCTTCAGCGTCTTCACCAGGACCACCGAGAACAGCTGGCGATAAGCGAATCTTTGAAGCCACACATGTGCGAGCAGCCATCCATTTTCTTTCGAATTCACTTCCCGGCGTTCCAGTAAGAAAGCAATAGTGCTCGCAATAAAATCGATCACCATGAACGTCGCGAAGAAGGCGACAAGCTTTTGCAGATCGGCGGGATTCGTCGTCAGCGGATGGAAGTAGCGCTGTAACCCGTAGTTGATCAGGCCAACAACGAACATGATGTCGATGAACGGCGAAACCAATGGCAGCAGGATCTGGAAAACAAGGATGTTCGGCAACGCCACCCAACCGAGCACGCCTTTGCGCAGGAAAGCGCGCCGGTGCTTATAAACCGCCTGCATGATTCCGAAGGACCAGCGAAAGCGCTGCCGCATCAGGCCATTTGCATTAATCGGAGCCTCGGTCCATGCGATCGCGCGATCTTCATACGTCACGCGATAGCCGTTTTCAAGCAACGCCATCGTCAGATCGCCGTCTTCCGCGACGGTATCAACGTGATATCCGCCAGCCTCGCGCACCAGTTGCGTTCTCCAGGCGCCAATCGCTCCCGGCACTACGCTGACCGCGCCGAGCGCGTTGAGCGCGCGACGCTCGAAGTTCTGGCTGGTGATGTACTCAAGTGCCTGCCACCGCGTCCAGAGATTCACGCGATTGCCGACCTTGGCATTTCCCGCCACCGCTCCTACTCGCGAATCCAGGAATTGCGGCACCAGACGCGAGACAGCATCTCGCGCGATGACGGTATCGGCGTCGATCCCGACGAAAATTTCTTCCGTGACATATTCCAGCGCGTAGTTGAGCGCGTGTGCCTTCCCGGAGTTCGGCTTGGTGAGCACCATAACTTTGCCTGCTGCTATCTCCGAGGCAAAAGCATTCTTCGCCACCTCATAGGTCTTATCCTTCGAACCATCGTCGATCACGATCACGCGAAAGTTCGGATAATGCGACATCAGTGCCGCGCGTACCGTACGCTCGATTACTTTCTCTTCGTTGTACGCAGGAATAAGAATAGCCACAGCCGGCGTGAATCCTGCGGATGACATCCGGTCCGCCGGATTTCCCCGCAGACGATCGAAAATCGCCAATGTTCCCACCAGCAGCAGTCGGGCACTCATCAAGATGTCACCGATGAAGAAGACGAACACGATCGCCGCCGTTATGAAAGCGAAGATCTTCCAACCCAGTAAATTGCTGCGCGCGGACCATCGCTCCATGCGCGATGCCAGCGGTGGCATCACCTGGGCCCGTGTTTTGCCGATCAACTCGGAAACCGGAACTACTTCGAATCCACGCTCGCGCAACCCATCGATGATGACCGGCAATGCCTTCACCGTCTCACTGCGATTTCCGCCTCCATCGTGCAGAAGCAGAATGTTCCCGCAAGTCTGCAAGTTTGATCCACATGGCGGCAGGCTGCTGAACACGCTTTCCTCGATCTCCTGCGCGCTTCGCCTTGGATGGTCTTGCCAGTCGTTCGGATCGATCTTGTCCCCGATCGTAAGCAATCCGACGTTTTGCGTTATTTCCAGAGGACGCACTTGGTCCGCGGTGTCAGGCTCCTGGTCAATCGAGTACGGCGGGCGAAACAGTATCGTGCGAACCCCGAACCGGCTCGCAAACAGCATCTCTGTCAGATTCAGCTCGAAATCCATGTAACGACGTGAGATGTTGCTGATATCTGGATGCGAAAACGTGTGATTGCCGATCTCATGTCCTTCGCGGAAGATGCGCTCCGCCACGTCCGCATATTTTTCAGCCTCCACGCCGATCAGGAAGAACGTGGCCTTCGCATTCTTCTGTTTCAAGACATCCAGAATCTTCGGCGTCCACTGCGGATCCGGACCATCATCGAATGTAATCGCAATCTTGTTTTTCGAAGCCCCGTACTGATTGATCACATAAGGAGTCGGCAGTTTCTGGATCGTCTGCCCGGTGATCAATCCCGTTTGAGGGTCCATGGTCACACTGCGAGAACCGTTTTGCGGCTTGCTCGTGATGTGCATGATCTCGCCGCTGCCTTCCATGTCTACGTCCTGGCCGGGCAGAAGCGTCTCCAACTTCTCCGCCGCACTCGCATCACCGGGTTGGTCCCAGATCGACCACAACGATCGATCCTCCGAACCCAGGCGCCACAGGGCAAACGTCTGGATTCCCAAAGAGCGCGCCGCTCGCATTTCATTGAGGACTGTCACACCATCCAGGAACCAGATGTCGTGCCGCTTATTGTCGTCGTCCAAATACGAGAGGTGCGGGTTCAGTGAATCCGGGTCGAATTCTACGTTGGCCTCGGACTCGCTGGCCGTCAGCCATGCTTCCTGTACCGAGCGCTCCGGCGGCTTCGCACTGTTCTTTGCACCGCGTTCCCAGTCGTATCCGTAACTGCCAACGGCGCAGATCAACTTTTCGCGTGGCACCAGTTTCAGCGCATTCGCCAGGTTCTTCGTGAACCAATCCTGCGATGCAATCGGCCCTGGATCTCCGCCGCCGAAGTGCTCGTCATAATTCATCAGCACCAGGCCATCGGAATGTGCTGCGAGGTACGCATAATCGAAATCTTTGTCGGCTACCGGCACGCTGAGGTGCAGTTTCAACCCGCGTGAATGAAGGTCATTGTAGAGTTCGCTGACAAAAACCCGATATCGTGACTGCTCTTTGAGCGGGATATTTTCGAAATCGAGGTTCAGTCCTTTGTACTGATCACTGGCCAGGAACGCGAGCAATTGCTGCCGCAGCGCCGACCGGGCATTGTCGTCATTTAGGAGCGCTGTGAGATCAATCCATTCATTGGTCGTCGGATCGAAATTGTTCACCAATGGCAGCACTTCCGTATCCGCCTTGTCGGAGCGGATCAGGGCCATCACCTTCTCATCGACTTGCTGGACGCGCCCATTCTGAATGACGTCGTAAAACTTGTTCAAATCAGTGACGCCTTTGAGATGTCCGTCCGGCGTCACCACGTGCAGCCATTCGGGATACAGCAAGTCGATCTGTTGCACGTACTCCTTCAGCGACGCGAAACTGCCCGCATCCCACATCACATAGAACGCGGCGCGAATACCTTCGCCCGAGTTCAGCACCACCTGCGAAGCCGGCTTCTTGGTTTTGCGCCGGTTCGTGGCCCTTGGCTTCGAGTGCCTTTGTTCCCGTTCCTTCACCGGGCGCAGATTTTTTTTCGGGGTATCGAGTTGAAGCTGGTTGAAGGAAAACCCCTTCAGTAACGAAACTACAAAGATGATGAGGACGATAGACAGGATCACGGCAGTCGCATCAAAGATGCGGCGCAGTCGGCGCCACCGCTTTCGCTGCGGATCGTAGAAGACTGGCTTCGGGGTCATGATTTTGCTACTTACATCCTAAATCACCTGTTTCCGCCAGGCGATGTGGCAGAATCACTTAGCCTGATGGAACCAACGTCGTCCTCCTTAAGAACGTTTCTCGTCACGAACCGGTGGCTGCTGCTCGTCGGGATCGTGCTCGCGCTCAGCTTGAGATGTCTGTTTTTTTTCAAGTTTCGCCTGCTCTCGAACGACTCTTACCTGTATGGCGATCTCGCCAAGAACTGGCTCCAGCACGGCATTCTTGGCCAGACCACTTCCTCGGGGCCGGAACCGACTTACATTCGCCTGCCGGGCTACCCACTGTTCCTGTTGTTGGTTTGGGCGATCACCGGCGTTGAGCACTACTCCGCGGTGCTCCTGGTACAAATCGTCGTCGACGTACTCACTTGTTTTGTAATCACCGACCTGGCGCGAAGAACTGTCGGCGATCGGGCCGCGAAAGTAGCATTCCTGCTCGCTGGCCTTTGTCCGTTTTTTGCCAATTACGCCAGCGTCGCCCTCACGGAAACATGGGCCATCTTCTTAGCGGCGTTGGCGATGGATTTCGCCGTCGCTGGATTTGATGTACCGGGCGACACCAGGCTCTGGATCGGATGCGGCGTTGCACTCGCCGGCGGTATCCTTCTCCGCCCCGATGGCGGTATGTTGCTGGCGATCTTCGGCGCCTACGGCCTGTATACCGCATTCAGACGCCGCTCTCGGCAATTGATGATCGCTGTCCTGATCGCAGGTCTCGTTGCTCTCGCGCCTCTTGTCCCATGGACAATCCGCAATTGGCGTACGTTCCACACTTTTCAACCACTCGCGCCTTTCAGCGCGACCATGCCTTGGGAGTTTGTTCCTCATGGGTTTCAGCGCTGGGTGCGAACTTGGAGCGCCGACTATTCTTCGGTGGAGGACGTATGGTTCAAGGCTGATGGCGAAGACCTCGGGGTTCGCGATCTCCCGCCACGTGCTTACGATAGCCCAGGCGACCTTGAACGAACGCAGCAGCTATTCGAAGCCTATGCCGACAATGGCGATGCGATGTCTCCGGAGATCGATCGCGCCTTCGATCAGCTGGCTCGCGATCGCATCCGGGCGCGCCCACTTCGCTACTATCTCGTACTGCCGTTTTTGCGTGCCGCCGATCTGTGGCTTCGTCCTCGCACTGAAATGCTTCCGATCGATCCGCACTGGTGGCGGCTCAGCGACGACGATCCTCGCCAGTTCCGATGGGCGGTGTTGCTGGGTGCCGTCAATCTTTCTTATGTTTTCGCCGGGATATTCGCACTCGTCCGCCGTCGCATCGACTACGTCTGCTTCTTCTTGGCTTTCTTTCTGTTCAGGACGGTATTTCTGGCGTGGTTACCCAACCCCGAGCCACGGTACATGCTCGAGTGCTATCCCGCACTGCTCGTGATCGCGAGTGCGGCATTCACAAAAAGTCTAAGAATCGAATCTATGCCGTAGGTGGTGCTGGCAGCGGCGGCGAACTCAAAGGAGAGTCGCTCATGCGGAATTGCGTCCGGAAGTGCTCCGACAGCAACTCCACTGCCTGGCGGTTGTTGTCAGGATCCGACTTCACCAAGTACTTCATGGCTTCCACCAGCAGCCGCTGGCCTTCCACGTAACGAGGATCGGACGTGCGTTGCTTCCGCGGCTTTGGTTCTGGACGGACGGGAATCGTAAACAGCTTGGCCATGAAAACCTCAGTCGGGAGTTAGGTGCTCACGATGGGACGCCGGTTTGCGTCGAGATGGTTGCCAGTATAGGAGTCTTTCGACCCCTCGCCTAGTACAAAGTTACCTTACCCATTTGGCCGGACTACCTTGGTTTTTGACGTGGTTTTCAATTTGAAGACGTCGTCACCGATTCGTTCGTTCAGCTTGATGTTCGAGTACTTCGCCAGGCGATAGTCTCCGCTCGGCTGCAGGAATTGCTGTTGCACGGAAACACCCTTCGAAGGATCGATCCAGAGCATGATCTTCTCGAACATGTTCTTCATGCGTTGCGACTTCGGAGTCAGTTCCAACTTTGCCGCACTGATGCCCTGCACCTGCTCCATGCCGTCATACTTCACGTCGAATGATTTCGTCAGGTCATGGCCTGCGCCGCCAAAACCCAATACCAGGAAGCTCTCGAAATCGGCTTTGTTCTTGCCCGCGTCGTACTCGGTCACTTGATCGATTTTTACTTCGTACAGACGAACTTTACCGTCGGCAAAGAGAACCACCTTCGCCGTCGGACGTCCGCCAGCCTTCTTAATGTCCGCTGCCATCTGCACTTCCGTCTTCGACATGCGACGGAATGCGATCGTTCCTTCCTGCAGATCGTGATCGTCCACTACCTTCGTGTACTGGTCCCACACAAAATCGGCTTGGGCGTTCTTGAACGACGCCGCCTGCTGATCCATGGTGTTCAGGACCTTCTCCAATCCCGAACCTTCAGATTTCGCCTGCGGGGCTGGGACTGCGCTCGCCGGCACCGCTTTTGCCTTCTTCCCGAAGGCAAACGATGCCAGGGCGATCAATACCAAAACCTGCAGAAGGATACGTTTGCTCATGAATGTTTCCGTTCTGTTCAGTACCTAACGCTGGACGCGTACTTTATATAACGTTACGCGGCCCTTTATGTCGCGGACAGCCTCATAACTGCCGATGCTCACCTCTCCCGCGATCGGCTCAATCACTCGCAGAAGGTCGTTTCGCACCGCATCTTCCGTCGTGCCGCTAACTGCCGCGGCATCAACTTCGTAGATGAAACCATCATGTCCGTCGGGCTGAACGACTACTTCTGTCTGATGCGGACGGTGTTCCACCGGTTTGTCTCTGAACCACCCACGCGGGGTCAGGAAGATGAACAAAAGAATGACGGTGACCATCACGTCGTAGTGAAAACTGCCACGGTTGTGGGTCCAAAGAACGTAGCTCTTGAGTGTGTCCCAGACGCGCTGCATGTACGGGTTTAGTCTAGAAGGTGTTAAGGCCCGAGCGCAATGCTAGGCAGTTGCTGGCGCAGATTTGCGCCTTCCCACGGTGGCAACAACCACCCGATTTCTTCCTCGATCTTTCGCCGCATAAAGCGCCTTGTCCGCGGCTTCGATGACCCACTGAACGTCGTCGCTCTTCGCCCGTGGCTGCGCTACACCGATACTCACTGTCACCGAAGTGCCCAATTTCTGCTGTTGTAGATGCTTGTGGCTGTGCAGGTAGCGCCGCTCCGATCTCTTGCGCTGGCTGCGAGCCGGACCGCGCACCGTAAAGCTCGAGTTCTCGATCGCTTCGCGAAGAACTTCGGCATGCTCCATCGCCTCCTCCGCTGACTTGCCCGGAAAGACCACCGCAAACTCCTCGCCGCCGCAGCGAAATGGACGGCCGTCTCCCGTCACATTCGCCAGCTTCGATGCCACCATGCGCAACACCTGGTCACCTACATCATGGCCATACGTGTCATTGAACTTCTTAAAGTGATCCACGTCGACCATGGCAATCGAATACTTGTCGTCCAACGCCGCGATCGTCTGGTTGAAGGCTCGCCTTCCCGGCAGCCGCGTGAGTTCATCTTCGTAGGCGAGCTGATAAGAGGTCTCGACCACGGAAACCGTAATCGCGATTGCCCCGGCTGCCAGGTAAGCAATGCGCGTCGCGCCCGACGAATTGCACGCCATCAGCGACGGTAGCAGCGACCAGGCCAGTCCCGCATCCAGTGGACGGCAATCCTTGGCGAACTTGTAGAGCAGCGCGCCCGTCGCGCACAGGAACATCAGCAACGCAATCGGCGCGATCGGCATGAGTGGAAAGAATGATCGACCGGCATTCAGCCATGACCAGAAAACAGAATGTCCGTCTGCCCAGCACGTCGCCGCAATGATGCCCGCCTGCACCGTCGCAAAGCCTATCCAGTATCCTATCGGCTCCAACGACAGCGTGAACTCTTCCACCATCAGCAGCGCGACCAGGTTCAGTGGCAGCAGAAAGCTCAGCGCGTTCGGCAGTGCGGTTCCGTGTACCGGATGCGCAAAACCGACGGTGATCGCCGCAAAGAGAAGTAATCCAGCAATACTGCGCATGGCATGGAATCGCCATGCAGTCAGAAGCCCCGCAGCAATCACCGCGACCGCCGCGTAGTCGGCGCTGCTGGCGATCAATCGATTGAGCCAGCCACTGGCAATAGCCACGGCGGCGATCAGGACAATCGTCCCGTTCGGCCAGACCAATTGCTTCAGCGTGCGCTTTATTTCGGAACGAAGCATGGGGGTGCTTGCAAAACGATAGTCTCTTCAGAGGCGGGAAACGATGCCTTCAGAGGTTCTGAGGCATTCAAACGTCGCGGCCAATCTGTGGTTCGGGCCATGCACTCCAGTCAGCTTGCCGCGAAGAGAAAAGCGCGCTGGATCCATGCCTCCTCTGGCTCTTTCCATTTCCCGATCACCCACGTGTTGCCGAAGTCACTTACATCCAGCACCGACTTGTTTCCGAACACATGCTGGGTTCGATAGCCATTCGCTAACGCGCCTTGAAAGTCGCCAGCATCCAGCCGCAGGGCGTAAACGGTCCCAATGCCACAGCCAAAGATGGTTCCCGACTGTGGATGTACCAGGACGGGCCGTCCCCACACGACCCATCTCGAATCGTCTTCGAGTCTTTCTCCCAGTTTGTTCCAAAGCCGCTCGACGCAATCCGGATGCGTACCCAGCGTGAAATACGGGTTCTCCACGGCGGAAGGCGGACAACTGGAGACCGCGGCCCATCGCGTCTTTGACTGTCCACGCGACGTGTAGGCGATTAGAGCTGCATTCGCGGGCTGGCTCAAGACGCGAGCGGCAAAGTCAAAGGCCATTCCGGCATTATGAACTCTGCGGTTACTACTGAAACAAAAATCCGGGACTGCTTTTGGCAGTCCCGGTCAATGAGCTGGGAGTCACCAGCTCTTGTCCGAAATGACAGGTCGTGCCCGCCGCACTTCC
>DASTGW010000213.1:0-2763 GCA_035718705.1 Terriglobales bacterium
TCCGATGCCAGGCGTTCGTTGACCGCGTCCAGACGCCGGATTTCCATCTGCAGATCGGAGCTGGCAACGTACGTGGCAAACTGGCCGACGAAGAGGTAGAGCATCAGCAATCCCAGGCCGATCAGCAGCACTACTGGAATGACGCCGATGAACACGTAGGTGACGATCAGGCGGTTCCGCAGGGCCCACATCAGCCGCTTCCGGAACCAGCGCAGCGCCACGATGAGGAACAGGAATGCCGAAAGGTAAGAAAGGAACCAGATCCAGCCGTCTACCGACGCTGCACCCGGTCCGCGCAGCTTCACCATCACCCATTGGTAGAGGATCAGGAACACGTCTACGCCGAGCAGGTACAGGGTAAAACGGGCCAGCCGGCTCTCCGGCACAAGCCCCTGCCGCTTCATGTAAGCCCGTAGTTGTCGCCAGCGTGAGTGCATGGAACCCGTGCTCGATTATAGCTGCCGGTTAGGAGAGAAAACCGTGGGAAAAGCTCGGTTTTCGCGGTCTTGGCCCGCAATAGGAGATACGACTTATCGTTCCTCGCGGTTCCCTCAGATCTCTGGATAGAGATCGAAGAACGACTCCACGCTCGTTTGCAGCTGCGACTCGATCGCCCGCTTGCTGCCCTCCAGAATATGCATCGTAACCCGTGCCTCACGGCCGTTCTTCAGCTTGATGATCGCCTCACCGACTTCTTCGATCTCGTCCGCGGGCAGCAACCGCATGCCATACACCAGTACCAGATTTGCCATCCTGCGATTGTAAATGTGCCACCGCCATTCCGGCCTTTGACCTTTATTAGTAGAATCTCTTCCGTGCGACTTTCCCAACACCACACAGGCCGACTGCTGCCGGTAATTCTTCTCTTCTGTTCCGTAACCCTTGCGCAGAACACGCCGCCTGCCGAAAAACCCGAAAAGAAGGACCAGCCCGAAGTACGCATCAACTACCTGAACGTGTGCGCCCCCAGCGAAGCCGACCAGAAGGAGCTCCGCGCCTCTCTCGATCGCATTCCCGCGCCCAAGTTCACGCAGGATTTCGAGATCTCTCGCGGACGCTCCAGCCTTGAGAATGCACCCTCGGCTTCCTGGGTCCGCATTCGCCACGAGTTTGCGCCTAACGCTCCGTTCATCGCCGCCCAGTACTCTTTCAGCCAGGACGAGAAGAGCATGATCGAGAGCCTGGTCTTCCGTTCGCGCGAAGCCAAAGACGTCCTGCAGGTTCAACTCGAGAACGACATCACTGGCGCCCAGGACGCCAAATCAGTCCTGACCACCGACACGCCCGTCAGTCGCATCAAGCTTGAACGCTTCGGGAAATCTTCGGTCGTGCTCGCTCGCTGCCCAGCGGCTGACCAGAAAGCGTTTGAGCCGTTGTTCGCCAAAGCTTCCCAGATCTTCGCGTCTTATCGGGCTTCGCTCGAGATCAAACGATTGGTGCCACGCGAGTTAGCTATGCTCGCGCCCAGTGCTCCGGCTCCCAAACGCACCACCAAGAAGTAGCAGGTTGAATCTTTTTCACCGTAAAAGTACTCAATGACGACAGAGGCTATGGACAACGTTCGCAAGACAGTCATTATCGGATCCGGATGCGCCGGATGGACCGCCGCCATTTATACCGCTCGCGCTAACCTGAAACCGCTGGTTCTCGCCGGACACGAACCCGGAGGTCAGCTCTCGCTCACCACGTTGGTCGAGAACTTTCCCGGCTTCCCCGAAGGGATCCAGGGGCCGAACCTGACTGAGAACATGCGCTTGCAGGCCGAGCGTTTCGGAGCCGAGCTATTGCACGGAGTAGTTACCGCGGCCGATCTCAAGAAGTCGCCGATTGAACTCACCGTGGGCAAAGACCTGATTAAAACGGAAACTCTCATCATCGCCAGCGGAGCTTCGGCACGTTGGCTGGGATTGCCCAGTGAGCAGGCGCTCATCGGACATGGCGTTTCTTCCTGCGCCACCTGCGACGGCTTCTTCTTCTCCGGCAAGCCCATCACCGTGATCGGCGGCGGAGACTCCGCCATGGAAGAGGCACTCTTCCTCACCCGCTTTGCTTCCAGCGTGACGATGATTCACCGCCGCGACCAGTTCCGCGCGTCGAAGATCATGCTCGAGCGTGCACGTGCCCATAAGAACATCCAGATGATTACCGACACCATCGTCGAGGAAGTTCAGGACGTCTCGAAGAAGGAAGTCACCGGACTAAAGCTCCGCAACCTGAAGACCGGCACCGTGTGGGATCACCCGACCAGCGCCATGTTCCTCGGCATTGGCCACATCCCCAACACCAAGCCGTTTCTCGGACAACTCGACACCGATGATGAGGGCTATCTGAAGACCCGTGACAACGTCTTCACCAACATCCCGGGCGTCTTCGCCTGCGGCGACGTGCAGGACCGTCGCTACCGTCAAGCCATCACTGCCGCTGGCACCGGCTGCATGGCCGCGCTGGAAGTGGAGAAGTTCTTGGAAGCAAGAGGAGAGTAACAAGAATCGCCGGGGGCTCTCCGGCGGCAGCGCGGGCATCTTGCCCGCGCGTTTGTTTTACTCGGTGATCCTCCGCCACTCCCTCGGGCTCATCCCCAACTCCCTCTTAAACGCACGATTGAAATTCGACACGTCGCCAAACCCGCATCCGAGCGCGACATCAACTACCTTACGCGAACCCGTCGCTATTTCCATCGCGGCGTTCCGCAATCTGGAGCGCAGCAGGAACTGATGAGGCGTCACGCCCACAACCGTCTCGAACGTTCGCAGGAAGTGATAG
>DASTGW010000214.1:0-7757 GCA_035718705.1 Terriglobales bacterium
TGGTAACCGGTACTGCCCCGACATGAATCGAAAGCATTTGCTGAAACACTTCCGGACGGTTTGTCAGCGCGCTTAAGGTTCGCGTTCGAACCCGGGGGCTCATATCCATCAAAAGCATGGCGCGTCCCATGAATTGCGGCAGCGCCATGATCTTGCGATGTTCCGCTTCATAGATCTGAAGTGTTTGTGCTGACAAAGCGCGCCCCAGGGCCACTGCCTGTCGAAAGCACACCGCGAGACCTTCACCCGTGATCGCGTCAGCCGAGCCGGAAGCTTCTCCGATCAGCGCGACATTCTTTGTAGTCACGGCAGGGAATCGGCGAGTGAGTGTGAGTGCTCCACGGACCGACGTGCAAACTTCTGCCGTTCGCAATTCATGCAATAAGGGCGCAAACTCAGTCAATGCGTTCTCGAAACTTGCGGGCTTGTTGCGGCTGATTACTGCCACACAAACTTCCTCTGGGCCGATCGGCGTCACGTACGCCTGGCAAGTCTCGCCCCAATAAATCTCGACAAACTCGCTCCACGGACGAACCCGGAAATGCCTGCGCAATCCCACGCGCTGTTGCGAAGCGCGACCGACCTCGAGACCCGCAAAGCGGCGGACTTGTGAGTTGTTGCCGTCTGCACCAATGAGCCAGCGATACTCCACCGGCCGATCGTTGAGCGTGACTCGTTCCCGGCCAGCCTTTACACGTGATCTCCAAGAGAACTGAACGCCCACAGACTCGGCGCGATCAATCAGGATCTGGTGCAAAAGCGTGCGGCGTATGCCGCGGCCCGTTCCTTGCGGGAATCGCGCTTCCGTTGCTCCAGAGCCGCCAACGAAGCGGATACCCCGGAAAACTCCTGTCTCGACTGCATCCAGACTGATTCCCAATACTCCCAAAGCCTCGAGCGAATCTGGCATCAGGCCTTCGCCACACGCTTTGTCGATGGGGGGCGTCAAGCTGTCGGCGACCAGCACTTGCAGACCCTGCAAGCGAGCAGCGATGGCAGCGGAGAGTCCCGCCGGGCCGCCACCGGCGATGAAAACATCCGTCTGGAAAGGCTTGCGCATTACCAGCGCACCAGCACCAGTTCCGAGCAGAAACCTGGTCCCATGGCCGCCATCAAACCGTACGTTCCCGGTTTACCGCGACGATTAGCAAGAAAATCTTCCAGCACCACCAGCACCGATGCGGATGACAGGTTCCCCACGCGATCCAGGCATTGCCATGAAGCTTCGAGCTCACTGTTTTTTAACTCAAGTGCGTTGGCGACCGCGTCGAGCACCTTCGGACCACCGGTGTGAATGATGAAGCTCGATATCTCCTTGCGTGTGAGTCCGTGATCCGCAAGAAAGCCGTCCACATCGTTACGCAGGTTCTTCTCGATTACCTGCGGAACTTCCGGAGAGAGCACGATCTGGAATCCCTTTTCGGAGATATCCCAACCCATCACTCGTTCCGTCTGCGGGTAGAAGGTCGAGCGTGTGTCGATTACCTGCGGCCCTTCGAGTCCCGTTTCCGACCCAGCGAGCACAGCCGCAGCAGCACCGTCGCCGAAGAGACCTGTCGAGATCAGGTTAGCCACCGAGATATCGTCGCGCTGAACGGTAAGGGAACAAATCTCAACCGAGAGTAGAACTGCAATTTGATCCGGAAAAGCACGGACGTAATCCGCCGCGCGGGCAGTCCCCGCCACTCCAGCAACGCAGCCCAAGCCGAAGATCGGATTGCGCTTGATGCGCGGAGACAATCCCATGCGATTGACCAAACGCGCGTCAATCGAAGGGCTGGCGACACCCGTGACCGTCACAAAAAAGAGGGCGTCGATATCGCGAGGTGTCAGTCCCAAAGGAGTGATGGCCCGGCAAATGGCCGAAGAGCCGAGTTCCAGTGCAGCTTCAATCCACACGTCGTTGGCCTTACCCCAGGTGTCGAGGGCCAAATACTGTTGCAGCGGCAGGACGAAGTTGCGGTGACTAACACCTGTGTTACCGTGCAGGCGCTCCAGCAATTCAGGACGTGGCAGCTTGTCGTGCCACACAGCTTGCAGCGCACGGACGATCGTTTGTTGATCGTACCGGTGCGGTGGAAATGCACTCGCGGCCGCGGCTATTTTCATGGATGTCCGTTGTGAGAATTGGTTTTCAGTACAAACCCGAAATCCCGGAGAAAGTTACTTAATTTGTACCGAAACTCTGGCTCGGCCCGCCCGCCGGAGGCTTTAATTTGGCTAGTTCCGTGGCATAAAGATGATTATGCGGAAACTCGCGAGACAACCCTTCCAGGATGTTGCGCGCTTCTTCGTGCCGCTTATCACGAAGGGCAGCCACGGCCAATAACATCCGTGCATAGGGCAACAGGTAATGCCCCTTACTGGCGGTGATACGAAGCTTCTGCAGTCCGGTTTCCTTGTCGGTCTGTGCGCCTGTCATGTGCAGGAACCACCGTACCGGTGCAGGCTTCAGGCTGAGCAGATAATTCTCCACGCCCACCGCGATGTAGGCGTCGTAACAGGTTGGATCGATTTGTAACAGTCGCTCGGCAAGGCCGCGACCTTCCTTGATATAGGAGAGGCCTTTCAGATCGCGCTTTTCGATCAGTGCGGTATAGTCCCCCATCAATCCCAGTGACATCACTTTGGCAAACAGCGCATTGCTGTCGTTCGGGTTTTTCTGCAACACGGCATTCACAAGCGTGTTCGCCTGCTGCATCTCAGCATCGAACGCCTGTTTTACCCGCGGATCAGGAGTTCGTTTTCCGCGACTCTCAAAGGCACTGTCGTCGACAAATAGTTCTGATTCCAGTACGTGCAGACGATCGAATTCAGCGAAAAGATAGGCCGCAGCATTCGACACCGGCACCATCGGATCGGCAGGGAACTGCTGATGTGCTTCCGCGAAAGTCTTGTGCGCTTCGTCGAACTGCAGGTTGTACATCTGGCGAAAGCCGAGATCGAGCATGCGCGATGCACTTTGCGGAGTTGGCACAGGGGTGTCTGCCGCGCCGATGAGCGAAACTGCAAAGATCACCACCAACAGGCGACAGCACGTTTTGAGGCTGAAGTTCATAAGTTCACAACCCGTTTTGCCATGCCAATTGCGTCCGCCCAAAAAGCGCCCGAGGAGTGTATCAGTTCCACCACTTCCTGCATGCTGGAAACGAACTGGTCGATCTCTTCCTCCTCGATCGTTAACGGCGGCGCTACTTTGAGCACCATGAAGTTGTTGCCGCACATCTGCGTCAGGATGCCTTGCTCACGGAACATTCTCATCACCACCATCTGTCCAAACATACCCGGGTGAATGGTTTTGAATGCCTCAAACGCAAATCGCAGCTTCACGCTCCGCGGCGCTCTGAATTCGATTCCATTCAGCAGGCCTTCACCACGAATTCCGGCTATCATCTCGTAGCCGCCGAGTTCTTCCCGCAACCGCGTTCTCAGATACTGTCCCATGATCTCTGAGCGATCCACGAGGTTCTCGCTTCTCACCACCTCAAGCGTGGCAATGCCTGCGCGCATCGCCAGGCCATTCTCTGTATAGGTCGAGGTGTGGACGATCGAACGCTTCAGAGAGTCGTAAACCGAACGATAGACGACATCGGTCATCAGTACGGCCCCAATCGGAATCAGGCCACCACTCAGCGCTTTAGCGAGAACTACAATGTCAGGCGTTACGCCGTAACGATGTCCTGCCAGGAACGTGCCGGTGCGACCCAGGCCCGTCTGCACCTCATCGAGAACAAGTAACGTTCCATATTGTCGGCAGAGTGACTGCACGCCATTCAGATATTCTGCAGAGGGAACACGGATACCTGCTTCCGACTGAATTGGTTCCAGGATTACGGCTGCCATTTTCTTCGACGCCAACTTCTTCTCGATGGCCGATAGATCTCCAAAGGGGACCTCGTGCGTGTCAGCCAACATTGGGCCGAAGCCCTCACGCCAGAAGTCATCGCCCATCAGCGACAACGCACCACAGGTCAGCCCGTGGAACGCGCCCGAAGCATATACGAGGCCCGTACGTCGGGTGAACGCGCGGGCATACTTGATCGCCGCTTCCACGCCTTCGCTGCCTGAACTGCAGAAGAAGACTTTCTTCAGCCCACCTCCTGCCTTTTCACACAGCATTGCCGCAAGTTCGCCCGCCGCATCCGACACAAGACTTTGGACCATGGCAGGGCCTTCAGCGGCCAATTCACGCTGCAACGCCGAAACGATCTGCGGATGATTGTGGCCGGTGTTGTGGACGCAATATCCCGACAGGAAGTCGAGGATTCTACGGCCGTCCGCCGTGTATAGCCACGCTCCTTGCGCCTTGGTGTACTCGACATTCATGTCGAGCGCCTCCAACAGGCGGACCCACTGAGGGTTTACATACGAACGGTATTGCTCCCCGTGAACCGGGGATCGCGGTGAAACGTCGGTTGCAGTTGCGGATTGCGCGGGCATTGAAAGCTCGAACCCTTTCTTATCCTCGATGTTGCGCTTCAACCTGATCGGGCGTGTCATGATTCTGTAAAAATCAGGCAATTTTCGTGAAAATCGGCAGAATGGGACACATAGTTGGTACATTTAATCCATGCTTCACCGCACCGACGACTTAAGGATTAAGTGGACAAAGGTTGTCCTTCCTCCTGTATTCCTCGAGGAAGAACTGCCGCTCACCGAGCACGCCTCTGACACCGTCTTTGTTGCCCGCAAGCAGATCACCGACATCCTTTACGGCAAAGATCCACGGCTGCTTGTCGTCGTTGGCCCTTGTTCCATTCATGACCCCATGGCCGCGCGCGAGTATGCCGAACTTCTGAAGAACGCAATTGCAGAGCTCTCGAACGAACTCCTCCTGGTCATGCGTGTCTACTTTGAGAAGCCACGCACCACCATCGGTTGGAAGGGGCTCATCAACGATCCTCACCTTGACGGCTCATACAAGATCAACGATGGTCTCCGCCTCGCGCGTCACCTCCTTGTCGATCTCGCGCAGATGGGAGTTCCGGCAGGAACCGAGTTCCTCGACATGATCACCCCGCAGTACCTTGCCGACCTCGTCAGCTGGGGAGCCATCGGCGCGCGCACCACCGAGAGCCAGGTTCATCGCGAGCTCGTCTCCGGACTCTCCTGTCCGGTCGGTTTCAAGAACGGAACTTCCGGCAACGTTCAGATTGCGGTCGAGGCCGTGCAGTCCGCCGCCCACCCGCATACGTTTCTCGGGCACACCAAGCACGGGCAGTCGGCGATCTTCGTCACCAACGGCAATCCCGATTGTCATGTGATCTTGCGCGGCGGAAGGAAGACCGTGAACTACGACGCCCCTTCTGTAGACGAAGCCTGCTCAATCCTCGAAAAAGGCGGACTGGCCCAGCGCGTCATGATCGATTGCAGTCACGCCAACAGCAACAAGGACCACAAGCGCCAGCCGGTGGTCTGTCGCGACATCGCCGCTCAAATCACAGCTGGCAGCCGAAAAATCATGGGCGTGATGATCGAAAGCAACCTGGTGGGAGGCGCGCAGAAGCTCGTCTCCGGTAAGCCTCTCGTGCACGGGCAGAGTATCACCGACGCATGCATCGGATGGGACGACACTCTACCCTTATTGCAGGATTTGGCCAAAGCAGTACGTGAATCACGTCTGCGATAGGGAATAGTAGCTGCTGCTTCTCGAAAGCTTCGCTATCGCGCCGCTTTCTTCTCCAGCATCATGGCGGCTGGCATGGCCGGACGCGCGCTGCGTGGCGGACGCTTGGCGCCGTCGCGTACGGCGCGTACATCGATCTTCAGCTCGTCAATCGTGCGGCTCAAAGTGTTGCGGTGCATCCCCAGCTCGCGGGCGGCCTTGCACTGGTTGCCGTTGTTCTCTTCCAGCACCGTCACGATGAAGCGCTTCTTGAATTCCCGGACTGCTTCCGAATAAAGAATGCCGCCCTTATACATTGCCATTACCAAAGCTTCGAGCTGATCTTTCACTGTGATTCTCTCTTTCTCGGATCTTGCTATCTTCCGCCAGTAGCTGATCTCTGATCATCCGGCGCGGGCGAGCCTCCGGCCGGTTTCAACGCTTCCGACTTACCTTTATGAAGAACCTCAATTCCTTCTCGCACCCTGCTCCGGATATCTGCCGGAGTCAGCCAGGAGGCCGCTCTCCCGGCCACCAGGAAGTAAGGCGCGAATTCCGATCGTGCCATCCATTGCGCATTCGGCGCGAATGCCGCTGTCGCCATCACCACAACAGTCACGATCAACATCCCGCGAACCAGTCCGAAAGCGGCGCCAAGTACGCGATCCATCCAGCGTAAGCCCGCCTGCTTCATGCCCCAGCTGGCAATGCGTCCGATGATTCCGGCAAGAATCGTCGTTGCCACGAATACAACAAAGAACGCAACCAGGTTCGCAGCCCATGGCGGATTAATGAACGTAAGGTGTGCTGCCACCCTCGTGTATTCCCACGATGCCAGCAGAAACCCGACCACCACTCCCGCCAGGGAGAACACTTCCAGAAAAAATCCTTGTGCCGCGGCCAGCACCATCGATAACCCCATCGCCGCGATAATCAGCCAGTCGCCTATGCTCATGAACAATCTTCTGCCGTGCGCGTTCGCCAACCGGCGCGAAAAATTACGTCTCCAGTTCCCGGCCTGTCAAAAGGCGGAACGCTTCCACGTACTTCTCGCTTGTCTTCGCCACCACGTCCGGCGGCAACGCCGGAGCCGGTGGTCTTTTGTCCCACTTGATTTGTTCCAGGTAATCCCGAACGAACTGCTTGTCGTACGAAAACTGCGCCGCACCAGGGGAATACTTGTCCGCCGGCCAGAAGCGGGAAGAATCCGGAGTGAGTACTTCGTCCGCGAGCACCACGCCCGCTTCCGTAGTTCCGAATTCAAATTTCGTATCCGCAATCAGAATACCGCATTTCGCCGCGTGTGCGGACGCTTTCTCGTAAACCTTCAAACTAAGATCGCGAAGCTTTTCCGAAACTTCCGGACCTGCAAGTTTTTTCATCTCCGCGAACGAAATATTTTCATCATGGCCGGTGGTCGCTTTCGTTGCCGGCGTAAAAATCGGATGCGGCAACCTGTCGCTTTCGCGCAATCCCTTCGGCAACTCGATCCCGCACACCGCGCCGGTGGCCTGGTATTCCTTCCATCCCGATCCGGAAAGATAGCCGCGCACCACACATTCCACCGGACACATATTCGCCCGCACCACCAGCATCGACCGCCCCCGCAACTGGTCCGAATACTTGCGCAACGGTGCCGGATACTCATCCACGTTCGCCGTCACCACGTGATTTGCCACTACGTCTTTCAGGAAATCGAACCAGAAGAGCGAGATCTGAGTGAGAACTTTTCCCTTGTTCGGAATGCCCGAACCCAGCACGTAATCGAATGCCGAGATACGGTCCGTCGCCACGAACAACAGATGGTCGTTGTCCACGCGATACACATCGCGGACCTTTCCGCTCGCGTACAACTCAAGGTCTGCGAAATCTGTTTGTAGCAGGGCGTCTTGGATGGCGGCACTCGTCACGTGATTTCGTTCGAAAAGTTCGGTGGACATTCTAGCCACGCACTCTGTTTTGTCAACGTCGTGTGAACATCACTTTTTTGCGCTCGGAATTTTCTCCGTAAAAAATGTTTGACAAGTCGCACGACGAGAGAAAACACGCATCTGTAGCGGCTTTTCACGAGGTCCATATCTGGAAATGTGGGCTGAAACTTTACTGTTAAATATGTCGTACTTGGGCGAGGCAAAAACAACCCGGAACCACG
>DASTGW010000215.1:0-7976 GCA_035718705.1 Terriglobales bacterium
TGCGGTACGCGGCCGGGTGTCCAGGGGGCGCCAGCGGCTTCGAGTTGTTTCTCCAGGTTGTTGAGATCGACGTCGACAAGTTGGTGCATCTTCGCTAATACGTCGGCGAATTCTTGTGAGGCGATCTCGTAGTGCTTCACATGCGTGCCGGTGGGTTTCAGGATGGCGAAGCGCTGGCCTTCCATGATGTCGGAGACGCGGTCATTGATGGAGGCAGGAACGTTTTCGTTGCGGGCGGCGAGGGTCACGTCGCCCCGAAGAAGACGCAGCAGGTCATTGTTGCGCTGATCGAGCTGGTCGGCAATCTGTCCGAGTTTGGGATCGGCAGTAGGCGTTTCCTGCAGGGCGCGACGGATATCCTTGAGCTGCTTCTTGGTTTCGTTGGCCGTGTTGATGGCACCAGACACCGCGCGATAGAGGTTCGTGACCTTGCGCTGGAAGTCGCGTAGCGCAGTGCGATCCTGCGCGTTCATGCTTTCCTGTCCAGCGACAGTGACGTCGAACTTCTGCGCCTGCCCGATCTCGGTAATGGTGCCGTTCGACTTCTTAAACATGCGAACAGAGTAGGGCCCGGGCATCACGAGCGGACCTTGATTGCCCGCTGGTGGGAAGTCTTCGTCGCCTTCGTCAGCTGACTCTTGCGTTAGAACCGCCGCCGGATAACGGAGATCCCACGCGGCACGCTGATAGCCCTTGGCATTGGGGGCGTTGACGCGGCGCAAGGGACGTCCGGTTTCGTCATAGACGACGAAGAAAACTTCTGGTGCCTGCTCCTCGATCTCAGCGCGGAGTTCGTCGTTGGTTGGATAGGTGATGGGTTTGTTGGCCTTGGTGGCTTCCTTCTCGGCCTCCTGGCGAAGCTCCTTCCGGGTCTTCACCTTGTCTTTCATGTAGTAGGTAAAGCTGGCGCCGTAAGGAGGATTTTCGGCCGTGTAGTAGGTCTCACCCATGAAGCCTTTGCCGCGGCCGCCGATCGGGCGCGTGGGCACGTACATCAGTGTCGGCTTGATCGGCAGCGTTACGACGTCTTGCGTAAGCGTCTGCGGGGTGAGCGCGCGAAGAGGAGAGTAATCGTCGAGGATGTAGATCGAACGGCCGAAGGTGCCCACGACGAGATCGCTTTCGCGCTTCTGGATGACGAGATCATGCACGGCGATGGTGGGGAAGTCGCCGCCCTTGAGTTGAACCCATTTTGCCCCTCCATCGATCGAGAACCAGAGTCCGAACTCGGTGCCGACGAAGAGCAGCTTCGGGTTCACCGGATCTTCGGCGATGGTGTGAACGTAGCCGTTCTCTGGCAGGTTCGCGGAGATCGAGGTCCAGGTGCGGCCGTTGTCGCTGGAGCGGAAGAGATAGGGCTTGAAGTCGCCCTGTTTGTGGTTCTCGAACGCCGCGTACACGACGGCTGCATCATGGTTCGAAGCCAGGAGTTTGCTGACGTAGCTGCGATCGGGGACGCCGGGGAAGGTGTCATGCTTCGTCCACGTTTTTCCGCCGTCTTCAGTGACCTGTACGAGACCATCGTCGGTGCCTACATAGAAGACGCCATCTTTTTTCGGCGACTCAGAGAGCGAGACGATATTGCCGTAGAACGAAGTGCTCTGGTTCTTGGCGACTGCATCGGGTCCCCAGACTTTGCCCATCACGGGAAGCTTGTTGCGATCGATCTGGCGCGTCAGGTCGGGCGAGATCGCTTGCCAATTGTCGCCGCGATCGTCGGAGCGGAAGAGCACGTTGGCGGCGAAGTAGACGCGACGATGATCGTGCGACGAGACGAGGATGGGCGAGTCCCAGTTGTAGCGATACGGCGGTCCGCCCTTCGGCTCGGGCGGAATGATGCCAACGGCTTCGCCGGTCTTGCGGTTGTAGCGAATGATGTTGCCGTACTGGTACTCGGCGTAAACCGTGTTGGGATCTTCCGGATCAACCTGCGAATGAAATCCGTCTCCGCCCTGGATGAACTCCCAATCGGCGTTGGTGATGCCGTTCACGGAGAGGGAGCGTGATGGCGCGCCCCAGGTGGAGTTGTCTTGGGTACCGCCGTAGACTCGATAGAAGGGAAGCGAGTTGTCAACGCTGACGCGGTAGAACTGGCCCAGCGGCAGATTCTCGAACCAGCGCCAGTTTTCAGCACGGTCGAAGGATTCGTACAGGCCTCCATCGCAGCCGACTAAGTAATGATTCGTGTTTTCCGGGTCGATCCAGATGACGTGATTGTCGACGTGTTTGTTCTTCTCACCGAGATTGCGGATGGTCTTGCCACCGTCGTCAGAGACTTTGAGGAAGACGGAGCCGATATAGATGCGATCGACATTTTTAGGGTCGGCGAAGATTTGCGCGTAATACATGGAGCCAGACTCGAAGGGATTACGGCGTTCCCAGTTGGAGCCTTTATCCATAGAGCGATAGACGCCGCTTTTGCCGTCGGCGGCTTCGATGGTGGCGTAGACGACGTTTGGGTTCGCCGGGGAAACGGCGAGTCCGATGCGTCCCATGTCAACAGTGGGAAGGCCGTTCTTCAGCTTGTTCCAGGTGGCGCCGCCGTCGGTGGTTTTGTAGATGGCGGATTCGGGACCGCCGTCAATCAGCGTCCAGACATGACGCCGACGCTGGTACGCAGAGGCGTACATCGTGTCGGGATTCTCGGGATCCATGACGAGATCGCTGAAGCCGGTGTTTTCACTGACGTTAAGAATCTTCTCCCAGTTCTTGCCGCCGTCCTTCGTTTTGTAGAGGCCGCGATCACCACCTGCAGACCAGAGCGGGCCTTCCGCGGCAACGAAGACGGTCTTCGAGTCGCGCGGGTCGACGACGATGCGTCCGATATGTTCGGAGTGCTTCAAGCCCATGTTGGTCCAGGTTTTGCCGGCGTCTTCGGACTTGTAAATGCCGTCACCGTAGGCGACGGAGCGTTGAGAGTTGTTTTCGCCCGTACCGACCCAGACAACATTCGGATCGAAGGGGTCGACGGTGATGTAACCGATGGAGTACGAGCCCTCGCCGTCGAAGACGGGAGTGAAGGTGGTGCCGCCGTTGATGGTCTTCCACACTCCGCCTGAAGCGACGCCGATATAAAACTCGGAGTGATTGCGCGGATTAACGGCGATGGAGACGATGCGCCCGGAGATCTGAGCCGGGCCGATGAGACGGAGCTTGAGCCCGTTGAACGTGCCGGTGGAGAACGGATCGGCAGGTTTGTCGTCGGGTTTGGCCGCGGGCGTTTGCGGCTGTTGCGCCGCGACTTCTTTTTTGGCCTGCGCGGGCTTGGTTTTCTTTTCCTGAGTAAAGCTGAAAGCGGTGGTGAGAAGGAGAAGTGCAAGGATGATGTGGCGCAAGAATTAGCTCCTGAACAGAACCGATTTTTATACATGGGAGGGACGGGAGAGGAAAGTGATTAGTGGACGGTCGATTCGGGCTACTGCACTCCCAGCACGATCAATGTGACGTCGTCTTGCTGGGGAGTATTCGGCGGCTGCCACGATTTGGATTCATGGAAGAGGGTGCGGGAGACATCGGCACAGGTGCGCGCGGGGGCACTGCGGAGCACGTGAACGATGCGGTCGGCGCCGAACTGTTCACCGGTAGAATTTTCCGGTTCCGTGAGCCCGTCTGTGTAGAGAAGGAAACGGTCGCCGGCATTAAGGCGAAGTTCGGCGGAGGGATAGTGGGTGTCCTTGAGGACACCAAATAGAAGGCCGTTGCTTTCCAGGCGACGGAGTCCGCCGTTCGCAAAGTTCCAGTGAAGGAGCGGTGGGTGTCCCGCGCCGGAATAACGCGCTAGTTTTGCTTCCATGTCTACAAACAAATATCCGGCGGTGACGAACTGGCCCTTGAGTTGGTGCGAGAGGATGCGGTTGAGTCCGCGAAGGAGTTCGCCCGGATCGGCGGCGTGCGCTTGGACGGCGTGCATTGCCACTTTGATCATGGAAGCGATGAGGGCCGCGGGAACGCCGTGTCCGCTGACGTCGGCAATCAGGAATCCGGCACGGTGCTCGTCGATCTGGATGAACTCGTAGAAGTCTCCGGCAACCGAGGCCATCGGGTAATAAGCGGCCGCGATGTCGAGTCCATTTAGCTTCGGCGTGTCAGCAGGAAGAATGGAGTTCTGGATTTCGCGCGCGACTTCAAGTTCCTGCTCGATCGAGAGCAGGCGCCGCTCGTTCGTCATAACGTGCTTGGCCGCGACATATCCGATGGCGAATACGAAGATGGCGAACGCGGGAGGCTCCACAAAGCCGTTCACGGCATAGCCGATGAAAGTGGAGAGATTTGCGTAAAGGGCGGCGGCCGCCAGCGTAACAGTGCCGATCGCGAGCACCGGGCTCTGGATGGTGAGGTATCGCCGGGCCAGGCGTGGGATGCAATTGATAGTGGCGGTGGACAGGATGAGAACGATGGCGAGGATGTTGTTGAGCGGCATGAATCGCTGCGTGTTTCCGGTGAGGAACAAGTTTCCTATCCCAAGCACGAAAACAACGACGGCCGCCCAGATCATGGCTTTCACGAGGCGATGGAGACGCGGCGTGGAGAGTTCATACCAGAAAAGCAACGCAGGAATGAGGATGGTGTAGGTGACAGCGGCGATCGTGTAGCGAATAAGAGAGGGCGGTCCGGGGATCATCGCCAGGAACGAGCGCGATTCAGCGAAGAGGCGGACACCGTAAAGCAGGCTGAAGACGCCAAACCACGTCACAATCCACATGCGTTCGCGATGGCGAAATGCTGCCAGCGCGATGGCACCGAGTCCAACGAACAGGAAGATGCTGGCGAGCGAGATGGCAAATATTTCTATGCGCGGAAGAAAATTCGCGGATTGGACGCCAGGCATGACGAATCAACATATCAGGGCTGATGTCAGGAATCGAGTCTAGCGACCGATGCTCTATACTCGGCTGTTCTTATGACGAAGAAGAAATCGGTACATGGGCACGGGACGGCAACTCACCAGTTGCCGAAAAATTACTGTTTCGGTTGTGGTCCGGACAATCCCGAGGGACTGCGGCTGAAGTTCCACTTCGACGAGGTGAACCATCGGGTGAGCTGTAGATTTCGGCTTGCGAAAAAATATTGGGGTCCACCGAAGCACTCACATGGAGGGATCGTGGCGACGATCCTCGATGAAGGTATGGGCAAGGTGAACAAACTGCGGCAGGTGATTGCCGTTACTTCGACGATGACGGTGGATTATCTGAAGATGGTGCCGCTGGGAAAATGGCTGGTAGTGGAAGGCTGGGAAGAGCGTGTGAGCGGACGCGAGCACTACAACGCCGCGGAGATCCGCAACGAAGCGGGCGAGGTGCTGGCGCGGAGTACAGGTAAGTTTGTTGCCGTGGATCCAGAGCGGATGTTCAAGAAGATGATGGGGACAGCGTCGACAAAGAAGTAGTGAGGCTATCGGCGATGAAGCGTTTGCTGGATGTGGGGCGGGTGCTGTTTGCAATCGCGCTGCTCGGTTTTGGCTGCGAATACGCGCTGTACGCTATGGGGCAATCAGGGCCAATACCTGGGCCGCCATGGCATCCTGCGAGTCCGATGCTGGCTGGAGTGTGGGCCGCAGCATTAGTGATCGCGGGGATTTGTTTGTTGCTTCGCTTTCATCTGCAGACGGTGGCGGCGCTGCTCTCAGCGTGCCTGTTCCTGGATGTGTTGATCATCTACTTGCCGTGGTTGATGAAGGAAATTCGCAACCCCGCCCCATGGACAAGTGGCGGGGAGATGCTGGCATTGGCAGGCGGAGCGCTCGCACTGAGCGGATGGGCCAGAGGGGGTGCGAGAGGCAAGCCTATGATCGAGATCGGCAAGGTCATGTTTGCTTTGCTCCTCATCGTGGTCGGGGTGCAGCACATCATGTATGGACGATTCGTGGCGACGCTTGTTCCGGCATGGATCCCGGCTCACTACTTTTTAGTGATATTCATCGGTGTGGCTTTCCTGGCGGCTGCGGCGGCATTTGTGAGTGGGATACTGGCTCAGACTGCGGCTTATTTGCTGGGCGTGATGTTCGCAATCTTTGTGTTAACCGTGCACGCGCCTCGAATTGTTGGAAAGCTGCACGATGGCAATGAATGGACGAGTGGACTGGTGGCCGTGGCGATGTGCGGCTGCTCGTTCATCTTTGCGGAAGTGCTGGAAAAGCGGAAACGCACTTGAAGTGAGGACATCTAACCTCCCGTGGCAAATCCCGATGCAATCGTAGTGGGTGCGGGGCCGAATGGGTTGACGGCGGCCATCGTGATGGCACGCGCAGGCCTGGCGGTAGAGGTGTACGAAGCTGCCGAAGAGCCCGGTGGTGGCGTTCGCACGATGGAGTTGACGCTTCCGGGCTTTCGGCATGATGTGTGCGCGTCGATTTTCCCCATGGCGTATTGCTCGCCGATCTTGCGGACATTTCCTCTTGAGCAGTTTGGATTGAAGTGGCTGTGGTCGCCTGCTGCGCTGGCGCATCCGCTAAACGATGGGGCGGCGGTGTTCGAAGTGGGCATCGAGGAGACTGCGCGGCAGTTTTCGGCGGACGATGCAGAGGTGTATCGAGCGATCTTTGGGTCGGCACGCGAGGCGTTGCGAGCTTTACTCGATCGAGGGATCGCAGGGTTGGTTCCGAAGTTTGGCTCAGTCGCGATGCTCGGGTTGAAAGCGGCAGGGTCGGGTGCGGGACTGTGCCGGAAGTTTGAATCAGAAAGAGCTCGGGCGTTGATTGCCGGAATGACAGGGCATTCGATGCTGCCGCTGACGAAAGCTGCTACGGCCGGTGTCGCGATGGCATTGATGGCAGCGGGGCATGTCGGCGGTTGGCCTTTTCCAGAGGGCGGTGCGCAGTCGTTGACTTCGGCGCTGGTGGCGTACTTGCGATCGCTGGGTGGCGAGGTGCGGACCGGCGTCCGAGTGCAAAGCTTGCGGGGGCTGCCGAACGCGAAGGCAGTGCTGCTGGATGTGGGACCGAAGCAAGTCCTGCAAATCTGCGGGGAGGAATTGCCGTCGATGTATCGCAGCGTGCTGCAGAATTTCCGTTATGGTCCCGGTGCGTTCAAAGTGGATTGGGCGTTGTCAGAGCCGGTGCCGTGGAGATCGAAAGAAGTTGCGAGAGCAGCGACGGTGCACGTTGGCGGGCCGATGGATGAAGTAGTTGCGTCAGAACGGGAGGCGTGGTTTGGGCGCGTAGCAGAAAAGCCGTTCGTATTGGCGGCGCAGCATACGCTGTTCGACAACACGAGGGCGCCGGACGGGAAGCACACGTTCTGGGGATACTGTCATGTGCCAAACGGGTGCGAGGTGGACATGACGGAGCGGATTGAGGCGCAGATTGAAAGGTTCGCGCCAGGTTTTCGCGATTGCATCCTCGAGCGGTCGGTGAAATCGCCGTCGGCCATGCAGATTCATAACGAAAATTACGTCGGCGGTGACATTGGAGCTGGCGCAATGGACATCTGGCAACTGGCGGTGCGTCCAAGCTTGCGCTATTGGAGCACTCCGCTGGATCGAGTGTTCCTGTGCTCGGCATCGACTCCTCCGGGGGCGGGAGTGCATGGAATGTGTGGGTATTTCGCGGCGAGGGTGGCGCTGAAGAAGAGGTTCGGGGTAGAGGCCCTTTCTCTGTTTGGTGCGTGACCCAGATTTACCAACAAAAGTTAGTTTGATGGCTATCGAAATAAAAGTGATGACGACCGTAACTTCATGTGGTGAATCAGAATCTGAACTGAGTCCACAAGAATTTGGGACAGGAGATCAGGGATGGAAGAGAAGAAGATCATTGCGGTAATTGGTGCGACCGGTATGCAGGGAGGCGGACTGGTGCGCGCCATCCTCAATGACAAGAATGGGGAGTTCGGCGTGAGGGCGATTACGCGTAACCCGAATTCCGAGAAGGCGAAAGAGTTGGCGAGACTAGGCGCGGAGGTAGTGAGCGCTGATCTCGATGATGAACAGAGTTTGCAGCGCGCGTTCGCCGGAGCCTACGGCGCGTTTTGCGTGACCAACTA
>DASTGW010000216.1:0-11541 GCA_035718705.1 Terriglobales bacterium
CTTCTTCATTGCGAAGGTGCGATCTTCGAGCTCCTTCGCTAACATGCCGCGACGGAAGTCCCCGAGTTCGCCACCCTGCGCTGCCGTGGGCCCGTCGGAGTACTTTTTCGCGACGTCTTCGAACTTCGCGCCCTTCTTGATTTCCGCTAGCGCGTCGTTGGCCTTCTTCTCGGCGGCAGCAAGTTCTTCGGGCGTGGGCTCAGGTAATGGGTCGTTTTCCTTCGCATCCGGTTTTGGCTTCACGGGCGCGATGAGGATTTCGCTCAATGACACCTGCTCCGGACGCTCCAGCTCTGACTTATGTTCGTCGTAGAACTTCTGCGTCTCTTCCGCGGTCATCGGAATGTGTGAACCGACTTCTCGGCCAATCACTGCCTGTGTAACGATGCCATTGCGCAGGTTCTGCTTGAAATCTTCGTAAGAAACCCCTTGCGACTCGGCTGCCTTTTCGAGATCTTCCATGGTGTTCAGGTTCATGGATTTGCGAATCTCGTCGAGCTTCTTGATCAGTTCCGTGTCGCCGGTGATGCCAAGATCGGTGGCCTTCTGCACCAGCAGTTGCTGATCGATCAAGTCGCGAAGAACGTCGGCCTCTTTCTTCTGCACTTCTGCCGGCGGGATGTTCTTTTCCTTGGCTTCTGTCTGAATCTGCTCTTCCGATTTCTTGAGATCGTTGCGCGTGATGATGGTGTTATTGATACGCGCCACGATCTCTTCAATCACTGTGTCGGCAGCGGAAGCGCTGAGGACGAGGGCCGTTACAAGTACGAGCGGGGCGAAGAACTTTCGCATAGTTACAATTCCTGCGACCTGGGTCGTTGGGAGATGATTGGTTCAATTTTACATGAGCTTGGCCCCATGCTGCCCGCCGGAACACGGTACTAAGCGATTTCCTGTGACCAGTTAAGCTCGATCAGAAATGCCAGCGCAACCGTGCCGCCAGCACCCGGCGAGGACTGTACTGAATGGGAGTCAACTCACTCTCTTTGGCGATTTGGAAACGGTTGTCGCCAACGTTGAGGCCATTCAACTCTATCGAAACGCTTTGCTTCTCCTTGCTCCAGAGATTCAGTCCGAGGGCAAGGTCGGATACAAAGTGCTGCGGCAGCGGTGTTTGAGCTCCGTCCAGCACGGCGAGCGTGCCGCTGCCGTAGCGGAAATTCGTTCCTGCCCAGAAGCTTCGCCAGGAATTCCGGTAATAGAGACTGGCGGTTGCCGTGTGACGCTGGTCAAAGACCGGGCGGACACGCTCGCCGATAGGCACCTCTTCCTCAGCAAAGCCGCCTGCGATGGGACCAATGAAGTCGACCTGGGCGACGGCGTACTGCAGCCTTCCACTCAGTCCGATCCGTTCCAACTGCCGAAGTGAAAGGGCAAGTTCAACTCCGCGCGCTCGAGCACTGGCAAAATTCGTAGGCACGAACAGTCGCGTGTTCCCCAGTTCGGTGTTCTCGAAAGAATCGCGTCCGGTGTGACGGTAGGCGCTCAACTCCAGCGTTACCTTGGATGCCAGCGGCTGCGTGATACCAGCTTCGTAGTAGTTCTGTCGGTAGGGTTGCGCCGCGGGGAGTCCTTGTTCTTCTCCGAGGTGCGCCGAGAGCAACGCGTACTCGATGGGTGGTGGCGTGAAGAACCGATTGTAGGCCGCGTGGATGACCGTGCCGGTCTTGGCGACGTGGTAAGCGACACCGATACGCGGGCTCACCTGGGCTCGCGTTTCGACCAGGTCGAACTGATCCCAACGCAGACCGACATCAACGGTAAAGTCCTTCAGCGGCGAGAAGCGGTCTTGCGCGTAAGCCGAAACTTGTCCCCCGGCCAGCGCGCCGGCAAAGGCCATCGCCGGGACGGAACTTCCTTCCTCCCGTGGATCGTAAGTAAAGCTTTCGAGCAAGCGCAGCCGATTGAGATCGACACCCGCCTTGAACGTATGACCTCGCCATGCGCGGCTGAAATCGGACTTCACACCGATGGTCTGCGTGTTGCGTGACGCCCGGCCGAACTCAGTGACCGTATCCGCAGTAGGCAGCAAGTGATCAGAGACGGTGCGCTCGTACACCGATGACGAGATCACACTTTGCGGAGAGAAGACGTGCTGCCAATTCAGCATGGCAGTTTGCGAGTCGAGTAAGCGCCCGCTATTGCGCCCATCGCTCGCCTGTTCGGGAGTGTTTGGCAAGTCGAACTCTGATCGGCCGCCCGTCGCCAGCAGCTTGATGTTGTCGTGAACGCCCTGATAATCGAGTTGTAGAGCGGCACGCTGGCCCGAACCGAAATCATGGATCTCGTACGGTACCGGCGGATTGAGAAAGCGATTCGAGCTGAAGCCGCCGGCGAACACGTAGTAGCCAAGCTTCCCGACGCTGCCGCCATATTCCGCGCTTGCGTCATTGTTCTTCACCGTGCCAAGGCCCAGGCTCAACGAGCCATGCCCATGCACGTCGCGTCCGGATCGCGTAGTGATATCGAGCACGCCGCCGAAACGGTTGCCGAACTCAGCTGGAAACCCTCCAGTAATGACATTCACCGATTGGAAAATTTCGGGCGAAATGCCCGGGGTGAAGTGTTGATGAGCGTTGTCGAGGAATGACACGCCGTTGATGAATTCATGCAGTGAAAGCTCGTTGCCACGCACGTGCACGAAGTTGTCGTGACTTTCGACGGCCCCGGGCGCGATGTTCTCCGCCAGTGTGGGAACGTCTTTGCGCAACGGCGCAGGCATTTCATGCAGCATGTCGTGGGTGAGAACGCGGCTCGTTCCGGTCTGCTGCGGATCGACTCCGGCGACCGAGGCCTCGACGTCCACTCGCGAAGACACGGTTGAGCGTGGCTGCATGTTGATCTGCAATGACAGTGCCTGGCGCGGTTTCAATAGCAATTGAGTTTGGCTGTCGAAATAGCCCGTGGCAGTCGTCAGTAGTTGGTACTCGCCTGGCTGCACGATGGGAAAGCGAAATCTTCCAAAAGCATCGGTCGTCGTTTCGGCAATCGCCGAATCACCGGAACGCAGTTCCACTTGCGCGGAAACTGCACTATTTCCTTTCGCGTCGGTGACGCGTCCTTCAATCGACGACTGCGCGAGAGCGGCGGTCGTCGCAAACAGCAACATCAGCCCACAAAGGCGGGCAGCACGGCAGGACATCGAACCCTCCGGAACGATCAAGGGTGAATGTGAAATGTCAGAGGGGATCTAGCTTTTAAGGTAAGTCGGAGGGCCGCGCTTCTGGTGGCTTCGTGCTTCCGAGACACGAGCAGCCGCAAAAACCTGCTCATGATGCGCGTGGTAGCTGATCAATTCAGCGAAATGTGATAGGGCAGGACTTGCGAGGGATACAGCAGTACGGCAACCGTTAATGACTGCATCGCGGAACGGGCACGTTTCCGGGACAGACGCGAACCGATGATCGCTAGAAGCATGCTCGGCCGCCATCATCATCGCGCAGTGATGCTTCCCGTCACGGCGGCAGCAGGCCGGAAGATTGTCTCCGGGAGCGGAGGAAGATGACGCGAAGACGAGGAACGAGGGTGCTATCAACGCCAGCAAGATTGCCAATGCGATTGCGCGAGCCACAGCCGTCCTCACCTTGTACTTAGTCTAGCAGCACCTAACCCTATCTAACCCGGAACATACCTCTTTTAATCCCGGTGAGGTTTTGGATGAACAAGGCTTCGGGTTAAGATGTTATCCAGAGTTTCTGGTGAGGACAGCATCTTCGTCCCGAGTACCGGCATCTTATGATTACAAGCACTTTTACAATGAAGAACCGAACCCTGCTCAGGATTGCCTTCCTGCTATTGCTGGCATTGGTGGCTACCATCGCGCTGCGTGCACAAACCGCGAACAGTAATGCGAAGGCCAGTATTCTCCGACCACCGCCGGGCGCCAAAGTGGCGCTCGTGGAGTTCGCGGACCTGCAATGCCCGGACTGCGCCCGTGCCGCACCGTTGCTTGAAGAGGCTGCCAAGGCCTACAAGATTCCGGTGATCACTTACGACTTCCCGTTGCCCCAGCACAACTGGTCGCTGGAAGCGGCGACCGTTGCTCACTATCTGCGTACCAAGAGCACGCCGAAGAATCCGCTGGAAACCAAATTCCGGCTCTACATTTTCCAGAACCAGTCTGCAATCACCCCGCAGAACCTGCGTAAGTACATCGACGACTTCGCCAAGCAGAACAAAATCACGATCCCGTTTGCCGTCGATCCGACCGGCAAGCTGGCGGCGGAAGTCCGCAAGGACAAAGATAAAGGCATCGCCGTAGGCATCGAGCACACGCCCACGCTTTACGTGGTCACGTCGAAGAGTAGTGGCACACCCTTCATTGAAGTAGTGGACCGCAATAACCTTTTCAACATGATCGACGATGCGATTGCGCAGACGAAGAACATGCCCGCGGAAGGCGGCGCCAAGACCACACCCGCGGCGAAGAAGACTAAGAAGTAAGATTTTCCGCTGCGAAAAAGCAAGAACCCCGCCGCGTGGCGGGGTTCTTCATTTATCCAGAAACTTACGCTACTTTCGCTTTCAGGTCCCGTAGTACCTCAAACAGCTCTTCGTTCATTGGTTGCTCATCGAGGCGATACACCTTCGCAAACTGGATCACGCCTTCTTTATCCACGACGAAGATCGCCCGTTCGTTGATCCCGGGTACCGGCTCTCCGTTACGTAATACGTCGTACCTCTTGGCTACCTCCCCGTGCGGATAAAAATCCGAGCAAAGCGGATAGTTCATGATGCCGATATCTTTTTTCTGCCATGCAATATGGCTATAAACGGAATCCACGCTCATACCCAGGACCTGGGTATCGAATCCGGCAAAGCGGTCTAAGTCCGCGTTGTATGCCGGCATCTGCGCGCCTCAAACCGGGGTCCAATCCAGCGGATAAAAGGCGATCACCACGTTCTTTTTGCCCCGGAACTCGCTCAGCGTGACCGTAAGTTTTTCCGAACCTCTCACGGCCTGCACGGAAAAATCCGGAGCAATGTCGCCGACTTTCAGTGCCATGTCACTCTCCGCCTTCAATTCTAGTGGGCCAGTTCGCCTACGGCAAACGCCTGAGCGTACTAAAATGGACATATCAGGCGTCATGCCCGGCATCGAACTTGCTGCCAGCGTGTGTCTGCGGAGGAGGGTTGCGTCGATGTTCGGATTGAAACCGTACAACTACGAGTCTTTCAGCAATCACGAGTTGCTGCGCCACGCCGCGCGCCATGGTTTCGGCAGCGGCCCGGAACCGGGCGAAAAGGCTCCCGACTTCGAATTGCACTCACTCGACGGTGATAGGGTTCGCCTGAGTGACTACGAAGGGGAAAAGAACGTGGTGCTCACCTTTGGCTCGGCGACGTGTCCCTTCACTGCTTCTTCCATTCGTCGCTTGAGAGATCTCCACGAAGCTTACGAGGACAGCAGTGACGTCGAGTTCCTGTTCGTGTACATCCGCGAAGCTCATCCAGGCGAAAAGATCTCGGCGCATCAGTCCATGGACGATAAGCAGGAAGCTGCTGAAATCTTCCGCGACGAAGAACATGTGGAATTTCCGATTGTGCTCGACACGCTCGACGGCAAGGTCCATCGCAAGTACGGCAAGATGCCGAACCCCACTTACATCATCGACAAGTCAGGACGCGTGGCTTTCCGCTCTCTTTGGAGTCGTGTGACTGCCATCTCACAAGCGCTGGAAGAACTGCTGGAAGTGCAAGCGGAGCGCGACACGGAGCATGCCATCGTGAACGGCGGACAGGACACCAGTGTTCCCATGGGATACGCAATCCTGAACAGCCACCGCGCCCTCGGGCGAGGGGGGAAGCAGGCGATCCGCGATTTCCGCGAAGGTCTCGGCAAGCCTGGGCGCATCGCACACACCACGGCTCGCGTGGTGGGACCAGTAGTGCTGAACCCAGGCCGCACCTTTGCGATCGCGGGTCTCACGGCAGGCGTGATCGGTGCAGGTCTGTATGTGGGATATCGTCTACGGAAGGCGCGTATCACTCGGTCGCAGGATCCCTATCACTACTACAGCCGGCCGGAAAAAAAGGGCACCAGCGAGGATTACGCAGTCGGAATCTAGGTCGAGACAACTAAGGGATTCAGCGGCAAAAGTCTCGATTGCACTCCGCGTGGGGACATCCTTTCCCGTTGACTTGCGTCTTAAGTCCCATGGCATCCCTACCTCTCAGCAGTGACAACGGTTCCGACGCCCCTCTCGAGATTCCTCGTGAAGATTGGCAGAAATTTCTAGAGGACTTCAGCTCTTCCCACGGCCTCTGGACGGCCACCGTGGCTGTGCTTGGCAGCGATGGTGACCACGACGTTGAGATTCGCGAGCGCCCGCTGGAAGGGATCGAAGTTACCCACGTCCCGACAGGCGACATCCGCATTCTGCTGGGACGAGGAGAAGCAGGGGGTCTCGCCGACAGCGAACTCACGCACTCGGTGATTCGCCCAGTAAAACTCAGCGTTCAAATCGCGGGCGATGTGACGCTCTGGATTCATGCTGCCGACGGGACCGTCACCGTGCTTCGTTGTACCGTAATTTCAAAGCACGACGGGCACGGGGATCTGGCCGCGTAATCACTGCGGCATTAACTCCTGCAACCGCTTTGGTTCTTCTCCCAGCCACTTCGGATTTTCGGCAGTACCATCGAATATGGATGACGTCTTGAATGGCTCGAACTGACCCTGCGTTGCAGCATCTTTTGTTTTCGCCAGCAGTTCATTCACCTGAGTTTCCGACATCGGCTTGAACGTGCTCGCCGCTTCGAACGCCTGATCGAGGATCTTCATACTATCGATGCCGGTGATCACGACTGACGTCGGTAGATTCAATGCGTAGTGCAGACACTCAATCGGCGTCACTGTCTTCGATTTCAAAATGATGCCATTGGCCATCGACTTCATTCCCAGGATGCCGACGCCTGCTTTCACCAGCTCCGGCACGGCAAGCTTGGCAAAGCTGCGAAAGTGCGCATCCATCACGTTGAGCGGCATCTGGGCTGTGTCGAACTGAAAACCATTTCGCTTCGCGACATCCAGCATGTACAGGTGAACGTGCGGGTCTTTGTGCCCGGTAAATCCGATAAAGCGAATCTTGCCCTGCTGCTTCGCTTCGATCAGCGCGGCATTAGCGCCTTCGGGATCGAAGATGCGATCGGGATCTTCAAAGCGAAGAACTTCGTGATGCTGGACCAAGTCGATGACGTCGGTCTGCAGGCGCTTGAGCGACTCTTCTAATTGCTTCATCGCTTCCTTCTTCGAGCGGCCGTCGATCTTCGTCATCAGAAAGACTTTCTGGCGATATCCATCGCGAAGCGCCTTGCCCATTCGCCTTTCGCTCTCGCCGTCGTTGTAATCCCAGCAGTTGTCCATGAAGTTGATGCCGCGATCGATGGCGCTGCGCACGATTTCGAACGCCAGCTTTTCATCCACGTACTTGAGCGCGAGATGCCATCCACCCAGACCAATGGCGGATACTTTCTCTCGCGTAGTTCCCAGTTCGCGATACGGCATCTCGGAATTTTTCGCTGACATTCACTTTCCTCCCGCAACAATGAGCACTTGGATGCACGAGCGCCATGCGACGTTCGGCAGAGGGTTGCGATTGCTGTGCTATATTCGGCGCCAGATCACTCGATATATAGACACCCATTGATCAGGCGGCTCATTCGCGCTCGAGGTATCGTCCAAGGCGTTGGCTTTCGCCCGTTTGTTTACAACCTCGCCGTGGAACTTGGACTAACCGGTTACGTGCTGAATTCCTCGGCAGGAGTGACGATTGAGGCCGAAGGGGACGAAGCCGCAGTTCAGAAATTAGTGGAGGCCCTGAAACACCATCCGCCGCCTCTGGCTCAGATCAAAGAACTCACCGTCGCAGAGATAAGTCCGAATGGTGATCGTGAATTCCTGATTCGCGAGAGCCACGCCGAGCCAGGCGAGTTTGTGCTGGTATCGCCTGACGTCGCGACCTGCGACGACTGCTGGCGGGACTTCGGTGATCGCGGAAACCGCCGCTACGGCTATCCGTTCACCAACTGCACCAACTGCGGTCCGCGCTACACCATCATCCAGGACATCCCCTACGATCGCCCCAAGACGACCATGTCCAGCTTCGCCATGTGCGATGACTGTCGTCGCGAGTACCTGGATCCGACCAACCGGCGCTTTCACGCACAACCGAACGCATGTCCGGTGTGCGGACCGGGGCTGGCGCTGGTGCCCAGCAGCGGAACATTTCCCATCGACGTCGTTTATCAAGCAAAGAACTGCACCGGAATAGTTCGCAAGGTCCGCGAACTGCTGAAGCAAGGGAACATCATCGCCGTGAAAGGCCTCGGCGGATTCCTGCTCGCCTGCGACGCCGAGAATGACGCCGCCGTTCGTCTGCTCCGGAAGCGGAAGAGGCGTTCCGACAAACCGTTCGCGCTCATGTCGCGCGATTTGGGATCGGTGGAACGATTCTGTGAAGTATCGGTGGAAGACCGCGCATCGCTGATCAGCCCGCGGCGACCGATCGTGGTGCTTCCGCATCGTTCCGACTCGACCGTCTCTCGAGCGACAGCCCCCGGCAACAACACGATCGGCGTGATGCTGCCCTACACGCCGCTTCATTACCTGCTCTTCAGCGATTCGCCGTCAGATCCTTCGGACTTCACCGCGCTGGTGATGACCAGCGGCAATCTCAGCGAAGAGCCAATCGTGACATCGAATGCGGAAGCGTGGGAGAGACTGCGTGACGTCGCCGATTACCTTGTGTTTCACAATCGCGACATTTACATGCGAGCCGATGACTCGGTGGTTCGTAATTTCGAAGGTCGAGAGAGCGTACTGCGCCGCTCCCGCGGATATGTTCCCCATCCAATAGATCTCGGCATCGAGATGCAGGAGATTCTCGCTGTCGGCGCAGAACTCAAGAATACGTTCTGCCTTACCAAGGGAACGTTCGCGTTTCTAAGTCAGCATATCGGCGATCTTGAAAACTATGAGACGCTTACATTCTTCGAGGAGACACTGGCGAACCTGAAGAAGCTCTTTCGTGTGGACCCGAAGGCCGTCGCGTATGATTTGCATCCGCGCTACATGAGCACGAACTTCGCGCAGCAGTTGCCAATCGTGAGGAAGATCGGCGTTCAACATCACCACGCGCATATCGCGAGCTGCATGGCGGAGAATCATCTCAGCGGTAAGGTGCTGGGCGTGGCCTTCGACGGTACCGGCTACGGCACCGACGGGAAGATCTGGGGTGGAGAATTTCTTATCGCCGATGTGGCCGGCTTCGAGCGAGCGGCACATTTGCGTTATGTCCCATTGCCCGGAGGCGATACCGCTGTTCGTCAGCCCTGGCGGATTGCGCTCAGCTATCTTCGTGACACGTTCGGAGCAGAACGTATTCCCTCGCTTGAGTTTCTCCAGCAGATTCCCGCGAAGGAGTTGGAACTCGTGTCAACAATGCTGGCGCGCAACATCAACACCATTGAAACCTCTTCTTGCGGTCGCCTCTTCGATGCTGTGTCTTCCCTGATTGGCGTCAGGCAGGAAGTAAATTTTGAAGGACAAGCCGCCATCGAACTCGAGATGCTCTGCGATGCCTCTGAAACCGGAACGTATCCGTTCGAGATCTTCGATGGCGACTCTGCTCAGGTAGATGTTCGGCCGACCATTGAGGCCGTCGTTCGTGAGCTCGCAGCAAACGGTGCAAAAGGCACAATAGCAGCTCGCTTTCACAATACCGTTGCCGCACTGGTGGTAGATGTTTGCCGGCGCATGAAGTCTCGCACTGGGCTCTCTCGCGTGTGCCTGAGTGGCGGAACGTTTCAGAATGTCTATCTTCATCGCCACGCAGTTCAGCAACTGCGAGAGGCTGGGTTCGAAGTCTTCACCCACTCGAGTGTTCCGCCAAACGATGGCGGAATCTCACTCGGCCAGGCGGTAATCGCCAACCAACTTCTTTGCTCAAAGTAATTAGAGATTGGCAGTCGCCTCGTGCCATTTCTTCGCCGTGGCATCATCCGCTGGAAACGACGACTCAATCCTCATCTCTTCCAGGGTAACGTCATGTGGCGAGCCAAATGTCGTCCACGTCGAGAAGAAGCTGAGTTCCAGATCGCCCTTGCGAATCTTGAATTCAAGCAGCGGCGACGCGGAGGTCTCCAGCTCACGACGACGCCAGTGCTCCGGCACACCGGGATAGGCGAGCACTTCGTCCAGCAGAGCGGGAAGCACTTGGTCCGTCGGGAACCAATCGACTTCCTGATGCAAACGCCGAATCATATCCGCAGCGACTTCGTCCCAGATGCTGATAAACGGGCGCAAAATGTCATCGCGGAAAATCTGTCGTACAACGTTGGGATCCTCTGGCTCTTGATCCAGCAGCAGGGCCAGGAACTTGCGCGCCCCATCATTCGCCAGCAGCAGGTTCCAGTGGCGGTCCATCACGATCGCCGGATACGGCTCCTGTTGCTTGAGGATCATCTCCACGGCACGGCGTGCCGCCGTCATCTCCGGCGTCGTCAGTCCGGTCTCGCGATAGATCGGCGCGTACCCCGCAGCGATCAGGAGCGCATTGCGTTCACGCAGTGGAATGGTCATGGCGTCGGCCAAGCGAGTGACCATCTCGCGGCTGGGCCGCGTCTTTCCGCTCTCGATGTAACTCAAGTGGCGCGAGGAAATGTCCGCCTCGAGCGAGAGATCGAGCTGGCTCATGCGACGCGTGGAGCGCCACTGCCGAAGCAGTTCGCCCAAGCGCGCAGCAGGAACAAACACCTGTGACTTAACTGTGCTCACACAGAAATTATTCAGCAGGCGCGTTAAGGCGTCCATTACCTGGCAGGTAATTGCGACGCTCATCCCAGCTTTCTAGGATCAGCTGCGAAACGAGGAGGCACCGTGAATCGCAGAGATTTCTTGGCCATGACGGCTGCGGCCACCGTCACCGGCGCGGTGGCGCCCAGCACTTTGGAAGGTCGTTCGAATGCTTTTCGCCTGCTTGCCGGCACGCCGCCTGTGACCGCGACAGAATTCGCTCGACAGCGCAAGTTCGCCGATAACCGTTTTGGCCGTATCGCATACATCGATCGCGGTAAGGGCGACGCCGTTCTGTTTCTGCATGGATTTCCGCTCAGCAGCTTCCAGTGGCGCGACGTCATCGATCGCCTGCAGACACGCCGGCGCTGCATCGCTCCAGACTTCCTTGGACTTGGATTCACCGAAGTGGCTCATGGACAAAGCGTTGCGCCCGCGGCACAAGTAGCAATGCTCGCCACCTTGCTCGATCAGCTCTCGGTGAAGTCGGTGGACATCATCGCCAACGACAGCGGCGGTGCGGTCGCGCAACTGTTCGTGGTTCGGTATCCAGAGCGCGTGCGCACACTGCTGCTCACCAACTGTGACACCGAGCCTGATAGTCCACCGCCGGCGGTGATGCCGGTTATCGAGCTTGCTCGCAACGGCCGGTTTGTTGAGGAGATGATCGTACCGCAAGTGAAGAATCCAGCTAGCGCGCGAACGCCGAGCGGACTCGGCGGATTGTGCTATAGCGATCCGAGCCA